>JAQYVK010000025.1 GCA_030145585.1 Desulfatiglandales bacterium
CATTGAACATCGAATGATGAACTCGCTTCGCTCGGCCATTTTATAAAAAATTTTAGCATGCCTTATTCAAAATTCGACGTTGGACGTTGGATCAGCCGGAGGTTTATCCGCCTTAGGAGGGCTGACAAGTGCTTGCTCGCCCTCCGAAGGCGGGTAAACCTCTGGCGAGTTCGACGTTCCTATTCTTTCCGTTTTAACAGCGGCGTCCTTGATTTAGATTAGTAATCTTGATAATCGTATTGTTTGCAGACCCCTTCGAGGGGTCTTCCAGAGGCCTTCCGCTCTGCGGGAGGAGCCTCACGCTTGTGCCCTCTGTCCGAATGTTGTGTCCCAGAAATACTTCTGAATATTCATGGCACATCCACCCTGCTCTTCCCTTTTAAAAGTCCTACCTTCCTGTTTTGAAATATGCCTGAATCAACTCTTTGGCTATTGGGGCCGCAGTACTTGCCCCATGGCCTCCATGTTCAATAATGATGGCCAGGGCTAGATTGGCGGCGCGATCAACTTCAGCGTTCGCCACAAACCAGGCATGGTCTCTGAATTGATATGGGATGTCCTCTTCCTTTTCATAGTTCTTTTCTAAATCAAGCTTCACGACCTGTGCTGTTCCTGTTTTCCCGGCCACCATCACACCGTCGACCCTAGCCTTTTGACCCGTTCCGTGAGGGTCATTAACCACCCCATAAAGAGCCCGTCTGATGTGTTCCAGATATTCGGGTTTGGTCCTGATTTTTCCGGTCATTGTTGGGGAAAATCGGTAGAGTTCTTTTTCATTTTCTCCGACCCGTTGAATGATTTTTGGCTGATACAAATGCCCTCCATTATATATGGCGGCTATCAATTGTACCATCTGAAGGGGCGTCACCAACAAGTAGCTCTGACCGATCGAGAGAGAAACGGTCTCCCCGGCATGCCATGGAGTCCCCCATCTCTTTGATTTCCATCCCTTGGTTGGGATAAGCCCCGCGCTATCCCCCCCAAGATCAAAGTCCGGCTTCTTTCCCAGACCGAAGCTCTTGGCGTATTGAGCGATTTTTTTGACCCCAAGGCGTAATCCTATATTATAAAAGTACACGTCGCACGACTCAACGAGGGCTTTGTGAAGGGCCACATGACCATGCCCTTCTTTCTTCCAACAACGGTAGAACCGATCTCCGAAATAGAACTGTCCATTACAAAAGAATTCCTCCTTTGGATCGATGACCCCCTCCTCCAATCCTGCCAGAGCGACGACAATTTTGAACACGGAGCCGGGAGGATAGAGCCCGGCAATGGCCCTATTTTGAAGGGGATAATCATTGCCGGTAACGATTTTTTTCCATTCATTCTTGGCGATTCCCCCAATGAAAAGATTCGGATCAAAGGTTGGACTGCTTGCAAGTGCCAGTATTTCCCCGTTGTTGGAATCCATGGCGACGATGGCACCCCTTTTGTTTTTCAGGCTCTTCTCTGCCAAATGCTGGAGTTCTTTATGGATCGTCAGCCGGATATTGGCTCCTGGAACCGGCGGTTTTCTAGTAATGACCTGCAATTTTCGTCCAGCCGCGTCCACCTCTACTTGTTCCCCACCCCTGATTCCATTTAAGGCATTCTGCCACTTCATTTCCACGCCATACTTCCCGATAAAATCCCCGGGCCTGTTCTCCGGATAATTACCGCTCCTCAGCTGGCTTTCACTGATCTCTCCTAAATAACCGACGACATGGGAAGCAAATTTTCCGAAAAAATAATGTCTCTGGGGCCGAACCTGGATCATCGCCCCGGGTAAATTGAATAGATTTGTTTCAATCACAGCCAATTCGTCACGGGACATTTTATTTTTTAGAAGGACCGGTTCGAAAGGGCGTTTACGGGATACACTTTTTAGTTTCTGTTCGATCCCTTTCGGATCGAGGCCGATCAGTCTTTGAAAACCAGTTAACAGCTCTGCTCGATTCTGAATATCCTCAGGGATGACATACAGATCATAAGAGGGACGATTGTCCACCAACAAATCCCCGTCACGGCCAAAAATCATGCCCCTAAAGGGTGGGATAACCTGAAGGTGAATTCGGTTGTTTTCAGACTGGACCCTATATTTTGGGCCGTTGATAATTTGAAGGATCCATAATCTCAAAACCAGGGTGATAATAACTCCGATAACCAACCACGTTACCTTTTTTAGGCGATTGTTGAAGATTTCAACAGATATCGGTTCGAAACCTGAACTTCTCAATGCCTGTCTCTCCAAAAAAATATTGAAAGGTCCTTACCCATTATATGTCAGCTCCTTTTCTTTTCTGATGAGTAGACGGCTTATCTGGTTAAAAACAAAGAAAAGGAGGGGGGCAACGAGACCTGAAAAAAGGGCCGAAGTCACAAAGGATAATAAATCGGTTAACGAGATAAAAATCTCCATGGCAAAGGTCTTTAAAAAAGCGATTAACAAGATCTCCCTTAAAAAAACCGCAATGAAGATAAGAAATATCTGTCCCCTTAAGGAATCGAGATCAAAAAAAAACGACCCGAACTTGATGGTCAAAAAAGTGATGAGATAGAGCAACGTAAACAGGCCCAACAAACCGCTTGAGAAAGTATCGATCAAAAATCCCTGACCGATGGCGAAAATCACTGCCCCCGCCGTTCCAAAATATATCAGCAGGTAAGCGATAATGATGGTTACGAGGTCCACGGCAAAAAAGCGGGCGGGGCCTTGGCTTATCATCTCCCCCTTGCTGAGAAGGAAAAAGAGACATGCAAACCATGCCAGGATGTACAACCCTATGCCTCTTTTTATCGAGGTGTTGATAACGGGTCCTCCTTTAATATCACCAGCAACTCCTCCAGTTTTGAAAAATCTACCATGGGCCTGATTTTAATATCCTTGAATAATTCCCCGGGTCTGCTACCCACGCTTATCACCTCACCCACAGGCAGGCCTTTCGGAAAGACACGTCCCATTCCTGAAGTGATGACCTTATCTCCCACGACCACATCACTCGTCTTGACGACATAATCCAGTTTGCAGATTTTTGAAGTAAACCCCTTTACGATACTCTTTTCTCGAGAGCGTTGAATAATACAGTCCACTGCACTATTTTGATCGATGATCAATAGGACTTTGGCATAATTGGGCGAGACCGAGACCAATCGCCCAACTACACCACTGGCATTGACCACGGCCATGTTTATCTTGAGTCCGGATTTTGCCCCTTTATCTATGATGACCGATTTAAACCATCCGGTGGGATCCCTTCCGATGACCTGGACGGCCAAGACGGGATAGTCGATGGTCTCTTGAAACTGGAAAAGTTTTTGTAAGCGTCTATTGGTAGTGATTAATTCCCGGTATTGGTTGTTTTCCATTCTGAGGGCATCTATGTCTTCATTCAATTGCCGATTTTCATCTCGGACATTGATTAGGCCAAAGTATTTGAGCCATACGCCCTCAGTAATGTGGATGGTCTGCTGGATGATCTTTTGAAGGGGGGCAACAATCTCAACAATAATTTGTTCAGCCGGATTCCAAGACCTTTTTTTGCCTAAATTTGATGAGAGTAAGAAAAGCGCAAAAAAGAATAAGATAACCCCTATCCAAACTGTTTTAATCCTTTTAATATTCAACGATTAATAAGTGAAGCTCCCCGTTGCGCCGGTTCCGGCTCAATCGGATAGATCGCAACGCCGGGAGTGTTTTGTCCCTTCCCTCCCTGTGGGGGAGAATATCCGAGTCGTACAATGATAAATCTCTTTGGAATCGGCCCCAGGCTTGAGAGAAAATTCCTCTCTTCATCACGAATCAGAGAGGTTTTTTGTTCGAAATATTGATATGCCTTGGTTGAAAAAGCTTGTTAGGCTTTTTTGCTGTTCGGCTGAAACAGACTTTCAGCAGAACAGCAGAACGCCGACCAGAGGTCGGGATTCGTCACTTGATGGTCACTTCCCTTAAAATGTTGATATTGTCCAAGGCCCTTCCGGATCCGAGCACGACCGTGGTGAGGGGGTCTTTTGTGATCGCGATGGGAAGTTTCGTTTCTTCTCGCAATAGGATATCCAAATTCTTGAGTAAAGCCCCCCCCCCAGCCAGGACGATTCCTTTATCCACGATATCTGCCGCCAGTTCCGGGGGCGTTTGTTCCAAGGCAATACGAACGGTCTCAACGATCGTATCCACCTGCTCTGATATGGATTTCCGGACTTCATCGGAATCTATGGTCAAAATCTTAGGGATACCGGAGACCAGGTCCCGTCCTTTCACTTCTATGGTTTCCAACGAATCGCTCGGATAGGCATTACCAATCGTGGTCTTTATGATTTCTGCTGTGCTCAACCCTATGAGAAGGTTATATTTTCTTTTGATATGTTGTAAAATAGCCTCATCCATTTTATCACCGCCAACCCGTACGGATTTGCTATAAACGATACCGGCAAGCGATATGACGGCGACCTCCGTCGTTCCCCCACCGATGTCAACGACCATGTTACTCGTAGGTTCCGTGATGGGCAATTCAGCGCCAATGGCTGCCGCCATAGGCTCTTCGATGAGAAAGACCTCCCTGGCGCCCGCCGATTCCGCCGATTCCCTAACGGCCCTCTTCTCAACCTGGGTGATTCCCGAGGGAACGGCCACAATGATTCGGGGTCTGACGAGGGTTGTTCGATTATGGACTTTCCTGATAAAATGTCGAAGCATAGACTCGGTGATTTCAAAATCTGCAATAACACCGTCTTTCATAGGACGAATGGCAACGATATTGCCCGGCGTACGCCCTAACATCATTTTTGCTTCTCTGCCTACCGCCAGGACCTTGGAGCCGCCTTTCACATCCTTCCTTACGGCGACCACAGAAGGCTCATTGAGAACTATACCTTTCCCTTTTACATACACACAGGTGTTCGCGGTACCTAAATCAATCGCCAAGTCATTGGAGAAGAGACCCAAAATGGGATCCAGTAGCATGATCCGCTCCTTTCAAAATGATAGGATATTTAACCTTAATTTATGAAAATTAGCAAATATAAAATTGCATTAGTATCCAAAATAAATAGGAGACTTTAATGCTGATTTGAGAAGTTATAGTATTAACAGCCGCAATCGGCCTGGAATACTGGATTACTGGAATGTTGGGAATCAGCCTTAATACATCATTCCATTATTCCAAGGTTCCTTTATCAAGCATCTGCTGTTGGCTCACTCACGGATGTTTTAAGTTAACTCAGTGTCTTTATGGACAAGGGTAATAAAATTGCATAATTGATTTATGGGCTTGACAATAGTATTATTTTTTGGTTAGTAGAAAGATTATTCTTATTTCAAAACAAAAAACGGAAATTAAGATACTATGAAAAGAACATTTCAACCCAGCAATCTGAAAAAGGCAAGAACACATGGCTTTAGGGCCAGAATGCGCTCAACCGGGGGTCAAAAGGTTTTGAAACGAAGAAGAGCCAAAGGACGAAAACGGTTGGCTGTCTAAGATTGATTCATCCATTTGATATGAAAATGATAACTCTATGGGCTCTTTCTCATTTCTAAAGAAAGAGAGGTTATTGAACCGAAAGGATTTTGTCAATCTAAATCGATTAGGAAAAAGATATCATACCGCGCATTTCAGTATTATTTTCAGAAAAAATGGCCTAGGCATTACGAGATTAGGGATAACCGCTAGTAAGAAGATCGGGAATTCAGTCAAAAGAAATGGGATCAAGCGATTCATTCGTGAATTTTTTCGATGTCATAAAACCCATTTCCCCCATGGTTACGATATAGTTGTTGCTGCTAAGAAAGGTGCCGGTAACCTGGATTTTTGGAGCGTGGCAGAGGAACTTGGTCAATTTGTTCAGAATAAAAAGTCCCATGGTTCACTTTAGATATATACCTATAATCCTTATAGATATATACCAAAAATTGATATCCCCCTTTTTTTCCCCATCCTGCCGTTTTTATCCCTCATGCTCAACCTATTCCCGCCTGGCCATCAAGAAATATGGAATTATAAAAGGATGTGTCTTCTCTGTGACCAGAATTGCAAGATGCCATCCTTTTCACCCGGGAGGTTATGATCCCCTCAAATAAGATGAGAATGACCAAATGTCACCCTATCGCCTTGCCATAGGCGTTATAAACTTTTGGTCTCCCTTGTTTAAGTCAGGTTATCTATGGAAAAAAACACGATATTCGCGTTTGTTTTATGTTTGTTGGTATTAATCGTTTGGTTCTTTATTTCCTCTAAACAACAGGATAAGGTCCCGGTCGTCCAGGAACCGCAAGGGACACAAGAAACCGCAAAAACGAAATCCACCGAAAGGGCAATCTCACAACCACTGGTACCACCTGAAATAGAGCAAAGGGACATCAAAAAAGAGATTCTCCCAACAAAAAGGGAAACTGAAAAGGAGATCCTCGTCGAAACCCCGCTCTACGAGGCAGTTTTCTCTAATGTCGGCCCAACCATAAAAAGCTTTAAACTGAAAAATTATCAAATGACGTCAGATCCTGATTCCCCTCCGGTGAATATGATCGATATGGAAAAAAGCCTTAAACCTTTTTTGAAGCTTGATTTCGATCAGGGACCAAACATCGTAAACAAAGATGATGTGTACAATGTGAAGGAAACTTATTTAACCCTGGATTCGGAATCTTCCCCTCGAGACCTGGTTTTCAGCACCACAACACCGAATGGTGTGACCATAAACCAAACTTTTCGCATTTACCCTGACAGATACCCTCTTGATATCATTGTGAGTTTATCTAATCATTCCACAAATGACATCGAGGGGAATCTCAAGGCCACCTTGAGGAACTATCCGCCAAAAGATAAAAAAAGTTACTATTCATTTATTGGCTTGGCCCTTCTTTTGAATGAGGAATTGGAAACGATTGCGGTTAAAAAGATCGAGGAGAACCAGATCTTCTCCGGCCGGATCGGTTGGGTCGCCTATGAAAACGATTATTTTATGTCGGCCATCATCCCTGACGAACAGAAGAGGGCAAGTTTTCAGGGACGATATTTGGACTCAGGTCTTCTCGAGGCGGTCTATGTCTCTCCTTCAATGGTTCTAAAGGCGCAGCAGGGTCTATCCGCTCCCTTCACCATCTATTTGGGCCCTCGGGATTTAACTTATCTAAAGCCACTACAGAAGAAACTTGAGCTGGCAATCAATTTTGGATGGACGGATATCATTGCGAAACCCCTTCTCTATGCCCTTCGTTTTTTCAACAAATATGTAAAAAACTTCGGAGTATCGATCATCTTACTGACCATCCTCATCAAGATCCTGTTTTGGCCCCTGACCCATAAAAGCTACAAGTCCATGAAGGAGATGCAAAAACTTCAGCCCCTGATGGCCAAAATTAGGGAAAAATATAAGAACAACAAGGAACAGATGAACAAAGAGTTAATGGGGCTCTATAAAACCTACAAAGTGAATCCGATGGGTGGATGTTTGCCCATGCTCATACAAATGCCCGTGTTCTTTGCCCTGTTCAGGATATTGGGCAGCTCTACCGAACTCAGGCATGCCCCTTTTTGGCTATGGATAGACGATCTTTCGGCCCCGGACCGGCTTTTTCATTTTTCTTTTCAGATCCCCTTTATGTCTCCACCCTACGGCATACCGATATTGACCCTTCTTATGGGGGCCTCGATGTTTCTCCAGCAAAAAATGACCCCGACGCCGGGCGATCCCTCCCAGGCCAAGATTATGATGTTTCTACCTATCATATTTACTTTCATGTTCATCAATTTCCCTTCCGGCCTGGTACTTTACTGGCTCACCAACAACATCCTCTCCATTGGCCAGCAATATCGTATTAAAAGGAGCTAAGCATAACGATTGGAGGACAGATACGATGGAATATGAATTTGAAGGAAAAACCACAGAAGAGGCCTTGGAAAATGCTTCACGCGAATTGGCCCTTCAACCTGAAGAATTGAATTTTGATATCCTTGAACCGGGATCCGCTGGGATTTTCGGCTTGGTCGGAGGTAAAAAGGCCAAAATCAAGGTTACCCTTGAAAAGCCGGAAGAGACGAATAATGAAAACGGGATTCAACTCGCCCGGGAGGCCCTTGAAAAAATCCTGGAATTGATACCCGTGGAGACAACCGTAAACGCGGAACAAACCGATGGAAAAATAGCCTTGAGTATCGAGGGTGACAAATCGGGCCTCCTTATCGGTCGAAGGGGGAAAACCCTGGACGCCTTGCAATATATTGTCAACAAAATTGTCAACAAGGCACTTGATAAGAAGACCTACGTGGTTGTTGACTCAGAAAATTATCGTAAGAGAAGGGAAGAATCCTTGACCCAACTTGCTCTCAAAATGGGCGATAAGGCAAAAAAGATCAAGAAACCAGTCTCGACCAATCTTATGAACCCCCATGACAGGCGGATCGTGCACCTGACCCTGCAAGAGGATATTGATCTGGATACAAAGAGCCGGGGTGATGGGCTTCTGAAAAAGGTCGTCATCATACCGAAAAAGTGACAATACGAGCCTATAAGACCCTGCTATGGTCCATGAAACCAAAAAGGTTTTAGTTATTAGCAACGTGTTGTAAAAAATTCGAAATTCTAATGTCGAAATTCGAAACAAATCTTAAAATTCTAAATGACAAAATGACCAAAACAAGGTCTCATCCACGATGTCAGTTTGGCAATGTTTTTGTCATTTGAATTTTTGTCATTAGAAATTGTTTCGGATTTCGGATTTCGTGCTTCGGATTTAAAGTATATTCATTACATAAGACAAAGCCGTTGAACTAAAACCTGGCCATCAGGACCAGGATTCCCAATTAAACAGTCCCACCTATGCCCTATGCATCATCACATGAGGATACGATCGCTGCCATTGCCACCCCACTCGGCCAGGCGGGGATCGGTATCGTCCGCATTAGCGGTTCACGCTCTAGGGAGATCGCAACAAAGATATTTAGACCCAAAAAAGGGTTAAATGACTTGAAAAGCCATTCTCTCACCTTGGGGCATTTGATCGATCCCATCTCAGGCGGGTTGATCGACGAAGTACTTCTCACCTTTATGAAGGCCCCCCATTCTTTCACAAAAGAAGATGTGGTTGAGATAAACGCACACAGCGGCTTTCTCCTCCTCTCAAGCATATTGCAAGTGGTTCTAAAGGAGGGTGCACGACTCGCAAAACCTGGAGAATTCACTTTCAGGGCCTTTATGAACGGTAGGATAGATTTGACTCAGGCTGAAGCCATCGTTGACCTAATCAACTCCAGATCGGAAAGGGGTATTCGATTGGCGTCACAACAGATCAAAGGGAGTTTCAAGGACGCCATAGAAGCACTACGTCAGAAAATATTGGGAATTCTTGCACAGGTGGAAGTAGCTATTGATTTTTCCGAAGAGGAATCCGGCACCTACCCCGGAGAAGAAATGATAACCAGAATAGAACGGGAGGTTGTAGAACCAATCGGAGAGATCATTGAGGCCCATGCTCAGAGAAAGATATGGATGGATGGGATCAATACAGTGATTATAGGCCGCGTCAATGGGGGAAAATCCAGCCTTCTGAATCGCCTCCTCAATGAACAACGGGCCCTCGTGACACCGATTCCCGGCACAACCAGAGATATCATTGAATCAACCCTGTATATCGAAGGGATTCCCCTTCGTTTGATGGACACGGCCGGGTTCAGAAAGGGCAAGGGAAAGATTGAAAGGGCCGGTATTCGTCTCACCGAAAAAAAACTTGGTGAGGCGGATCTCTCGTTAATTGTGGTCGATCAGAGTCGTCCGTTAACCCAGACGGACCGGAATGTCGTGTTGAGATCAAAAGGGAAGAAGCGTTTGATCATCATCAATAAAATTGACCTTCCTTCTCGGCTCGATGAAAATGAAGCAAAAAAGGCGTTTGATGGCCTTCCCTCCGTTAGGGTCTCAGCCTTGACCGGTGAGGGGATTGATGATCTTCGGCAAGCTATCCGGAACCTGGTCTTGGAGGGCGGATCAGAGATCGATGCAACACAACTGGCCCCCAATCTGCGACATAAGAATGCCTTGAAGGAAGCCCAGCAGTTTTTTGAAAATGCCGCACGGGGAATAAAGGAAGTCCTTCCCCTGGATATCATTGCGCTGGAGCTACAAAGTGGCCTGGAGGCCTTAGGGGATATCATTGGTGAAACGACCCAGGAAGCGGTTCTCGATCAGATATTCAGCCAGTTCTGTATTGGAAAATAAAGTAACCGGTGAACAGTAAACAGTGAACGGTAAATAGTCATCGACGATCAACAGCAAGCTTTCAGTGGGCAGAGTCCCTACGGGTTAAGGTAGGCCTGCACCTGTTTGATGGCACAAAACTTTCCGCACATGGTGCAGACATCATCTTCATCGGGTGGATTTTCAGCCCTCAACCTGCTCGCTTTTTTGGGATCGATGGCGAGTTCAAGCATGGTATCCCAATCAAGATTCTTCCTTGCTTCCGACATCTTGCGATCACGCTCTATGGCGGATTCCCGACCCCGGGCGATATCAGCCGCGTGGGCGGCAATTTTCGTTACGATCACACCCTCCCTGACATCTTCAATTCCGGGGAGGCAGAGATGCTCCGTCGGGGTGACGTAACATAAGAAATCCGCACCCGCTTCCCCCGCGACCGCACCGCCTATGGCACAAGCCACATGGTCATAACCGGCCGCAATGTCCGTCACAAGAGGTCCCAGCACATAAAAGGGGGCATGATTGCAGATCTGTTTTTCCAAAAGGACATTGGCCTTGATTTGATTCAGGGGGACATGGCCCGGGCCCTCAATCATGACCTGGACATCGGCCTCCCACGCCCTCTTGGTCAGCTGCCCAAGGGTCATCAGTTCATGAATCTGGGCCCTATCCGTGGCATCAGCCAAACAGCCCGGCCTCAAGCCATCTCCAAGGCTAAGTGTCACATCATTTTTTTTGGCTATCGTCAGGAGACGATCAAAATGCACATATAAGGGATTTTCCAATTCATGATGTAGCATCCAGGTTGTCAGGAACGCCCCACCCCGGCTCACAATATCCGTCACCCTCCCCTGCTCCTTTAATTGTTCCAAAGCTGCCAAGGTCAGTCCGCAGTGAACGGTAATGAAATCTACACCGTCAGCGACATGTTTCTCGATCCCTTCGAAGATTTTGTCCACCGTTAGCTGAACCAAACCTTCCCCTTGATTCAGGGTCTCCACAACGGCTTGATAAATGGGGACGGTTCCCACAGGAAGGGGAGATCGCTCCATTATCTTTTTTCGGCACAGATCGATATCACCACCTGTGGAAAGATCCATGATCGTGTCTGCTCCGGCCTCGATGCAGACTTCCAATTTGGCCAGTTCTTCGTCCAAATCCACTTTATCTGAGGAAGTCCCTATGTTCGCATTGACCTTTACCGACAATCCCTCTCCAATGCCGCAATCCTCACGACCCTCGTGCTTGACATTGGCGGGAATGACAATCCTTCCTGCAGCGATTTTCTCTTTCAGCCATTGAACATCCACCTGTTCCTTTTCGGCAACCGCCTTCATCTCAGGTGTCGTGACACCCGCCCTTGCTTTTGCTAATTGAGTCATTTTTTTTCCTATAATTTTCTTAAAAACTTTAAACAGGGATTTGCCCGTTTAAATATTAAATCCTGAATCCATCTGGTGCAGGAGAGTTATAAGCGTTCCGGCAAGAAATAGAATGGTCAAAATGAAATGAGGCCTTATTCTACATTGTGCAAATTATGCCTTTAACAGAAAAAAATTTTCGAAGGCTAAAAGCGGAACGGGCTTTTGTCAAATCGTATCTAAAAAACAGTAACAACCCCCTTGTAGGCTGTCAACCAAAATCTCCCGCAACTTCCCCGTTGGCATGACTTTAGGGTATCATTCACATAGTTAATATCTTTTAAATTTTTAATGGCTTATCCTGATTACTTATGATTTTGCTTGCATATTCGAGCAGTCTCAGGTCTGTCCTGTTGACACCTGAAGATAAGGTATCTTCAATTTTTGCTCAATTTAAGGTCTGATTCAACCCACTAGAAAACACCTCCATATCTTATTTTGCTTAAACGCCTTCACCATTTGGCTCATCCTGAACATTGTCGTTCTGGCTTTGTCTATCGTTGGCGTCCCTTTCCTTGATCTGATGGAATTAAAAACCTACGATCTCCGATTTCTGTGAGCAAAGGATACGACTTTTAAGGCGGTTCAACTGTATATCCAACGGGCCATGGACCTGAAAGCTGATCCCCCTCCCGGAGACTGGGAAGGCGTCTATAATATAAGGGGAAATAAACAGTAATAATGTCAAAAAAACCTGGTCACAGACTTAAAAATACTTCAGGGAATTAAGGATGAGCTTCCCGTATTCTGCAATCACTTCCTGTGAATAAGGACCCTTCTTCCACCAATCTTCAGGCTTAAAATTCGAATAAGTGGTGGGGGTCATTAATATCCGGATATTCTCATCCCCTTTGAATACCCTCTTGAAGGTCAACCAAGCGCGTCTGGAATGGGTCGGAGAGGTGATAACAATGATGGATCGATACCCTTTCTCCTCCACAACCTTCCTGACCAGCTCCGCCTCCTCAAAAAGACCTCCCACGGATTGCTCACTGATGAGCAGAGCGTCCCTGGGTACGCCCAATCCCCTTAACAACATCAATAGGAGGTCCTTGTTTTCAGGATAGTTGAGACCCCTTTCCATGAGAACTGTAGCACCGTCAGGCGGTGTTTCTCGGGCTAAAAATATTTTTGGAGCGAATCCATTTTTATAAGCATCTGCTGTGGATAAACCCCTTTCAATATTTGAACCCGTTAGGCAAACGATGAGGTCGGATTTTTCCGGGGAATGCGTCACGACCAGATATTTACCCATAACTGTCAGTATGGGTGCATGAAAATAGGCGATTAGCATATAGATAACGATAAAGCCGAGAACGATCCACCGAACGAGTGTCAGCTTGATCATCTTTTGACCGTTCGGGTCGATCGGTCCCGTGTCCGGGATCGTTGTCTTTTCATCCGAGTTTTCAAGGTTTTTTCCAAGGATCATTCCCATGGACAACTCCTTATAATGAAAGGGTTCAAGGACTCAAGGGGTCGAGGGTTCGAGTGATTTTAACCCGCCAAAAAAACGGCGGGTAAAATAAGGAACTATCCCGCCGCAGAGCAGCGGTGTATCAGATGTCATGCCGGTCCCGGATCAAGTCCGGGATGACGGATCCGGCATCCAGTTTAGATTTCTGGATTCCCCTTCGACTGCCGGTTGTGAAAATTAGCCTTTACAACCGGCCACTCAGGGTGGTGAGCCTGTCGAACCACGACTTTTATCCGCCTCTGGCGGATTCGCCGGAATGGCGATTCGCTGCAAGTGGGCGAGGTATGAAAAGGAAAATACTAACTTTGTCCCCCTCACCCTACCCTCTCTCTTTAGTAACTCCTTAACCTCGAACTATTTTTCTATTTTTGAGAGGCTTCTAATTATTTTATATAAAACCGGGTCCGAAGGGAAGAAGAATCAGGCGATCAAGGGCTTTCAAGGATCAGGGTCACCGGGCCATCATTGACCAGATGGACGTCCATCATCTCCTGGAATTCACCGGTGGCCACTTTTACACCCTTGGCCTTTACCAGAGAGATAAAATGTTTATATAGCTCTCTGGCCTTATCCGGACGGGCTGCACGGATAAATGAGGGCCTCCGCCCCTTTCGACAATCCCCCCAGAGGGTAAACTGTGAAACAACAAGCATGGCCCCATCCGTGTCTATCAAAGAGCGATTCATGAGATCCTCTCCATCCGGAAAGATCCTCAAATGAACAATCTTGTTGGCCAAATATTCACCATCTTTCTCTGAATCCTCTTCGCCTACCCCGAGGAAAACCAAAAGGCCTCGATCAATCTTTCCTACAATCGTTTTATCCACCTCTACCCTGGCCCCATTGACCCGTTGTACCACCGCGCGCATCCTGACCTCCATTGAACCGAGAATTGAAAAATATGTGCGGTTATTATTTCATAACGAAGTGAAACTATCAAATGCTCCTCTGAGATGGGATTTGGGACTTGAACCATGCGGACGCAACGTTGGGAGGGTTATAAATAAAGATCAGGGTAGAAGCCCGGTTCTGATGGAACACCCTGCAGGGGTGTGGTACATCACTTAAAAATTCGAATCTCGAAATACGAAACAATATCAAATGACCAAAATTAAAATGACCAAAACTGTACCTGGCGACTTTTGGCTTCGAGTCTGCAACTCAATGGCTTGGTTTCTGGCATTGGAACATTAATGCTTTGGATTTGTTTCGGATTTCGACATTCGGATTTCGAATTTAAACCCTTGAATTCATCATTATAGGAAGGCACACCGAATCTGACACCGCCATTTGATAGGAGTCACCCCATCAGGCCCCTTTGATCCTGAAACTATCGAGGACCACTTCAAAGTCTTCATATCCATCACGGGTGTCGTATCTGTCAGAGACATTGTACCGAACACTGTAAAACCAATCCCCTTTTAGGAAACCGTAATAGGTCGTCTTAAATTCTGACCCCTTCGAAGTCTTGTAGGTGAAGACCACTCTAAAGCCATCATAACGATTCAGTTGGACTGGTTTGTTTTCAATGACCTTGAAATTCATCACAGACCGGTCAGAGGCGATTTCATCGAGAACAACTTGAGCAGCTTCCTGAGGGAGCATTTGTCTGTTGAATGTCCTTTTTGTGTGTTTGAAGGGTTCTTCCACATGGCGTTGCTGAATAAGGATATACTGACTGAAAACCCCGTCTTTCGTCATCAAAAAGTGCCTGCTGGAGGTGACTTCCACCCATTGGTCAGGGAGTGCTATGGAGTAATTGACGGATTGGCGTCCATCGGAACCACTGCCTTGCATTCCGGGCGTGCAAGCTGTTGTGATCAATAATAAAAACCATAAACATTTTTTCATAAAGTTACACTCCTTCGGTTTGACACTTTTCTAAATACTCTAAAATATACGCTCTATCCTGATTGTGGGGAGAAACGGCCAGATAGGATTCAAAGGCTTTTTTCGCGAGACCCCATTTCTCATCTTTATAATGGAGCAAACCGATGGCACGGTAGGGTTCCGGATAGATGGGATCCAGGGCGATCGCTTTCTCATAAAAACCTATCATTTTGTTATTCGCCACCGCCCCGCCCTTCAGCTTGAAAATCTCCCCCATAAGATAATAGACCCTCGCGTCATTCTTATTGAAGTCCAAATATTTTACAGCACACCTCCGGGCCGATTGGAAACGTCCGGCTTTGAGGTCCAGAAAGGCGTTAACCAAGATGACTTCACGTGTCTTTTCAAGAAAAATGTCCTGATTCAAAAGGCCTTTATTATCTGTTACAGGGTGACTTAATATAAAATTCTCACAATTGTCAATCCGTTTATCTATTCTGGGATGAATACCGAAAAAAAGAGGTTCTTTAAAATGTTCCGTTTTCACTTCCCGTTTAAGATGTCCGAACAACCTGATAGCTTCCCGCGGGTCATACCCTGCTGTGGCCACCAATGCCATGCCTTCTACGTCCGCTTGGGTCTCTAATGCCTGTGAGTATCCGGCCATAGCAGCCATAGACAAGGTTGCGCCGAGTCGGTTCAACAAATCTTTCAATCTACCCTGAGATTTTTGGCCGACTTGATGCCTTTCATACCCGCCGAAGGCCTTGAATGAGTGCCGGTGCATATAATGGATCATCTCGTGGGCCAGAATAATGGCCAGTTGTGCCTCATTATCCAGACGGGAGAGGATGCCCGTGTGAATGTAAATCATACCATTTGGGAAAACAAAGGCGTTTAAATGGGGATCCTTGATCACTTTGACTCTGGGAATGGTTTGAGTTTGAAGCGTATGGGCATAAAGTCTTTTAACCACGTCATTGAGGTAGGCCTCGAGTTCATGATTATTATAGATGAACCCGCTCTCTTCAAGAATTGCTTCTTCATTCTCCGCTTGCTCTATCAGGGTTAATTTATTCCCTTTGGAAACAGAATCTCCATGAAGGGGCTGGAGACCGGATGTTGCGCAACCGGAAATAAAAAAGCCAAGGATTATTAAGAAAACAATGTCTTTTATCCGTCTGATTATTCTCTTGCCCATGAAAACGGTGCTCACCTATTAGGGGTCACTTGCGCGACCCACTCAGAGTTGCCCTTTGATAACGAAGCCAATTTGCAAGATTCATGCTAATGGCTCACATCTTTAATTTGACTTAAAAATCAGGAGGTTATGATTATCACAAGAGAAGAGGGTATCCAGAGGGGGCAAAAAATGTCACAACTGGTCAAAAAAGGGGGAAATAGGGAAAAAATTTCAGTGCTTCCGTGAGGTTTTTCAAAAAAAATATTGATTTATTCTGAATGTGTATTAATATTGGTTAAAACATGCCATCTTGAATCCTTAAAAATTGTCAAAAGTAAAGAAACAAAAACGAGTTAATCTTAACAGACGGTGGAAACATCGTAAAAAGACTTTAAGAAAAGGGGGCAAATCATGAAAAAATTACTTTTGTTGGTAGTATTGGGCTTGTTTCTTTTCGGATGTGGAGCTAAAATGCAACGAGGGGCCAGTTGGAAGAATTGGGACCACATGAAATATAGTTGGTGGGGGTACAAAAACCCGACTGTTGAAACGGGAAAAATGTCAGAGGAACAAGGTTGGTGGGGTAAGGAAATCCCCTACATTCCCGCTGGCTAAGCCATATTTTTGGCTACTAACCCATATGGAAGGCTGCTCCGCGAGATTTATTTAAGATCTTAAGAGCTTAGCCGTCTCAATTGTGGATGATCCTGCCTTCGGGTCTTTTGTTCAAATAAGGAAAGCTGGGGTTAAGCTTTGGTGGAGGGGTGTCTATAAAGGCACCTCTTTTACTATCTGGTGCATACTCCGTCATCCCATGACCCTCTCCCCTTAAATGCTGGTGCCTCTGCCCTTTTCCGTCCGTTTCATCTATGTCTTAGAAAGCGTCTCTGCCGTTTTATGAAACCTGGACTCATCCTTATCAACCCTTGGATTTATGACTTTGCAGCCTTTGACCTCTGGTCCAAACCCCTAGGGCTTCTTTACATCGCCGGAACTCTCAGAGAATTTGGATTTCGGATCCATTTGATTGACTGTCTTGATGTTCATCATCCCGGCATGGAGTCAGACAGATCCATCCCGCTTCCCCGGCGGCAATTATTCGGAACAGGGAAGTTCTGGAGGAAAGAGGTTCCCAAACCTCATTGCTTGAAACAAATCCCCAGACCTTTTAGCCGATATGGCATCTCAAAAGAGTTATTTGTCCATGAACTGAAGAGGATAAAAAACCCAAGCGCGATTCTGGTCACCTCTCTAATGACTTATTGGTATCTGGGGGTGAAAGAAGTTATTAGCCTGGCCAGAGAGATCCATCCTGAGGTCCCTGTCTTGTTGGGAGGGGTATACGCCAATCTCTGCAGAGAACATGCCCTGGAGTTTTCCGGTGCGGATCAGGTCGTCGGTGAAACCGGACTTACTGCCACTCACTCTGTATTGGCTGCCTTACGGCAATATGGTATTGAAGGTGAAACAGAATCTCTTGAATCCGACAGACTTCCCTACCCCGCCTTTGATATGCTGCATGGAATAGACTATGTCTGTTTATTGACCTCTACAGGTTGTCCTTACCGGTGCCGTTATTGTGCCAGTCATTTCCTGAACTCCAATTTCCTCACCAGAGACCCGCATCATGTTCTTGAAGAGATCCTCTACTGGGTCAATCGATTTGAAGTCAGAGACTTTGCCTTTTATGATGACGCCCTTCTGGTAGGTTTCGATAATCACTTGGCCGTCATTCTGGAAGAGTTGGTCAGGTTGGACCTGAAGCTCAGGTTTCACACTCCCAATGCCCTACATCTGAGGGAGATAACTCCCGAAGTAGCCAGGCTTCTATATTTGAGTGGATTTCGAACCATTAGGTTGGGGCTGGAGACCTCTGACATGAACCAACATGATGAAATAGATCACAAGGTCTCCGCAGGAGAATTCGAGAACGCGGTACACGATCTCCATGAGGCTGGTTTTACCAAGAGGGAGATCGGTGCTTATATTCTGATGGGGCTTCCGGCACAGTCCGTGGATAGCGTCAGGAAGACAATAGAATTTGTGGGTCGACTCGGAGTAACGCCTTATCTCGCAGAATACTCTCCTATCCCCCACACCCCTATGTGGGAAATGGCCCTCGAGCATTCTGACTATGAACTCGCTTTGGAACCTCTCTTTCACAACAACTCCCTCCTGCCTTGCTGGGACAAGGCCCAAAGGGCGAGGGTTCCTGAAATTAAAAAACGTGTCCAGGCATTCCGTATGAATCGGGCTTAACACATGTATTTAAAAAGTCGAGGATGCAGTGAGAGGTTTCAAGGATGGGTTTAAAGATAGGATTAGGGGTCACTCTTTCTGTTCATAAGGCTTGCCGCATATCCGGCACCGAATCCGTTATCGATATTCACTACGGTGACACCGGAGGCACATGAATTCAACATGCCCAGCAAAGCTGTAACGCCCTGGAAGCTGGCCCCATAACCAATACTTGTCGGTACTGCGACTACCGGTTTGTCAACCAACCCCCCCACCACACTTGGAAGCGCACCTTCCATGCCGGCAACAACAATAAGAATGGATGCCTTTCGGAGTTGGTCCCTGTGGCCCAATAACCTGTGAAGACCTGCAACACCCAAATCATAAATGGTCTCCACTTCATTTCCCATGAAACGGGCCGTCAAGGCGGCTTCTTCCGCGACCGGAATATCGGAGGTACCGGCGCTTATCACCAGGATAGTCCCTCTTCCACGATTTTTTACCGGATGTTTTATGAGAGTCAGGATTCTTGATCTCTCGTGATAACTGCCGTCCGGATATTTTTCTAAAATGTCTTTTGCCTTATTCGGGTCGACACGTGTGACGATAATATTCTCGTCCTGCTTGGAAATCCTTTCCATGATTGACAAAATTTCGGAAACATTTTTCCCCTGCCCGAATATCACTTCCGGAAGACCTCTCCTCAAGCTCCGGTGGTGGTCGATGTGTGCGAAACCGATATCCTCATAGGGGAGATCCTTCAGTTTCTCGAGCCCCTCATCAATGGATACCTCGCCTTTGCTTATCCGGGCCAAAAGTTTTCTAATATTGTCTTCTTTCAAAACTGTCTTTCCTTGAATGTTTTTAATGCTGGCGAAACACTTGCACTTCCAGAGTTCATGAAGACCGCATGCCCGTATTGATAGCCAACCTCTCCAGTGATAACTTTATCACATCTTTTGCTTTGTCTGTTTTCCCTAAATAATCGTCGAAGAAATCTCTGACCTCCTCTTCTTTCCCTATCCCCCCAACCGGCACGATGCTCCCAATGACCCTCTCATAATGCGTGGGATGGAATTTTTCAAGTTCCTTTAGGTGGGCTACAAACCACTCCCACATGTAGGGAATAGCACTGGGATTGGCGGCCATATGTCCGATTGGGACAAATTTGTTCCGGTCCGGGACTTCAGAGAGGGTGTAGTCCAGCACCTTTTCTATCAGGCCCTTTTCACTGAAGCTTCCCAGTGCCGCGAGGATATTCATCCTTTCCGCTTCACTATCTGAGGCTTTGAACCGTTTGTCAAACCAGTCGAAAACTTTAGAGTCCCCGTGCCAGGCTCCGACCCGCATGACACTCGTCATAATGTCCTGGTGAACTTTTTCCCCTCTCATCATTGAGGAGAATTTATTGAGTGCAAAATCTTTGACATCGTTGGATCCATACAACACTGTGTGCCAGATCAAGGGGTCCCTGAGGATTGAGATGGTATGTCCTTCGTCGGGCGTTGGTTCGAAACCTATTTGTTTGATTTCCCTTTCGAACAGGGATTTTCCTATAGTGGCGATTTTATCTTTGACCGCCCCCGCCATAACCATGTAGGCATGATAGAGATTTTGAGCGATACTAATAAGAGGGAGAAAGGCATCTTCATTGGAATAATGAGAAAGAAAATCCAGGTACTCGTCCAGGGAGACGTCTCCTCTCCGTACGAGGGCATAGAGATCGTTTTGTAGTCCCCATCGATCATCACGTTCCAGGGATTTATCAGACACCCGTCTGCCAAGTTCCCCGAAGTTTCCTTTTTCCCTGTATAGGACCCGATAAAACCCGGTCTGGCCTTCGTTAATCTTGTATCCTGTCGCATCCCGGCCTAAATCGATGACGGTCTGTTTGGAATCAAGAAGGGTTGTCAGGGTCCTCGAGTTTCCATCGCTGGAGAAAACCTTGACAGCAATCGGAATCATCCATTCTTGTTCCGAATCATGAGGGAGGTAGGTAAACCTTGTTTGTGTAAGGATTAAATGATTCTCGTCCCTTTCCGCTTCAATGATGGGAAACCCGGGCTGGCCTATCCAGCCCTCCATCATCAGGCTAACCGGTTTTTCAGAAACCTCATCAAAGGCTTCCCAAAGGTGATGGCTGGATGCACATGCAAATTCATGCTTCTTCAAGTAGGCCCGCAATCCTTCCTGAAAGTTTTCTTGACCCACATAGCCCTCGATCTGTCGCAAGACACTTCCCCCTTTGTTGTAAATAATTGGAGCGGTGCTCGCGTTGATAACCACATGTTCTCCCCCGGGAATCTCTATGGGGATTGTTTGGCAGAGGGAATCCCTCTCCAGGGCGCTGTCCATTTGTCCATGTAGAAATTGATCCCATACACCCCATTGGGGATGATAATGATTTACGATACCGTAACCAAAATAAGTGGCAAAACTCTCATTGAGCCATAAATATTTCCAATCCGACGGTGTGACCAAATTTCCAAACCACTGATGAGCCATCTCGTGGGCAATAACCTCACAGATTCTCTCTTCTCCACCGCTGGATGTTATCCCGGGATAGTGAAGGAGGAGGTTTTCTCTGAAAGTGATCGCCCCCCAATTCTCCATTGCCCCAAAAGCGAAATCAGCAATGGCGATCAGATCCAATTTTGGAAGGGGAAACTTTATGTCATAATAGTTCTCAGAAAATTCGAGGGATTTTCTCCCAAATTCAAGACCGAACTTGCCATACTTCTTCATCCCCGGCATGGTTGCAACGCGCACCAACACCTCTCCCGGATCTTCGATGAACTCAAACTCTCCCACGCCAAAAAAGAGAAGATATGTGGACATTTTGGGCGTTTGTTGGAATTTTATGAACTTCCTCCCGTCCCCAAGGGATTTTTCTTCAACAATAGGCCCGTTTGATATGGCTACCAAATCCTCACGAATAATCATTTCAATGTCAAAAGTGGCTTTTTTTTCAGGATGATCGAAACAGGGAAAGGCCCTCCTTGCATCACTTTCCTCAAATTGGGTCACAGCCGCATATTTTTCTTCCCCTTCTGAGACATATGTGCTCCTGTAAAACCCGGCCATCTTGTTATTTATCTCGCCCCTATATTCGATCTTTAAATCGATTTTTCCGGACAGATCATGTGGTAGAGAAATCTTTACCACTTCTTTCTTTGGATCTAATACAAATGGACAATTCATTGACTTGTCCTCTGCCAAGATCTGGCAGCTCAGGATATCCAACTCCAAGGCATTCAGGGAAATCTCGCGGGCCGGACCCGCAGCTTCAATGGATATGTCGGTGGTCCCTGAAAATTGGAACTTTTGCAGATCCGGTTCCAGAAGGATCTTATAGTTTATCGGATTCATTTCATTCATTGCTAACCTATCCTCCAAATAAATATTTTATTTTAGCTCAAAAAACTATGTCCTCCAGGTGTGGTCAGAGATCAATGGCAACGCCGCAGAGGTTATAATTTCGGGATTAGAATGACAAATGTCAAAATCCAAATGACAAATCAAATCCAAATGATTAAATGCCTAATGATTCCATGAAAAATCCCGACCAACGGTCAGGGCTTCTTCTAAGATCTCTTTGCAGAAAGCGGCTTTCCTTCCAGAAAGTCTATAAAAAGCCGGTTCAATTTGAGGACTCCGCGCTCAAATCTATTTGGTCATTCAGTCTCGTGCATAGCATGAGGTACTCCGGTTTTTTAACGTCAAGCTGATCATAGTTTTGGATTTTGGTCTTTGACATTCATTTGGCATTTGAGCTTTGGTATTTGAAATTAAAAATTTAATATTCCCATTTGGCAGTCCCCTTTGAGGGTGCAAATGAAGGCCACGTCTTCTGAGCGTGGTTTCTTTACTTATTATCCCTTCAGCTCCACTGTCTCTACCAGGACCCGTGCAGTCCCTTTTTTATAATAGCCAAGCTTTCGAGCCGCACCCGCGCTCAAATCAATGATGCGCCCAGCCACAAACGGTCCGCGATCATTGACCCTAAGAATGATAGAACGTTTATTTTCGAGATTCGTCACCCGCACATGGGTCGGCAAGGGCAGGTACTTGTGAGCGGCATTGAGGCCATCGGGATTGAATGCCTCACCGTTCGCGGTCATGTGCCCCCCCTTTTGCTTACGGGTCTCATACCCATACCATGAGGCAATCCCCTTTTCCCGATACTTCTTAGCTTCTTTGACGGACATGGGGACGTATCGCTTGCCGTTGACCACATAAGGGGATTTTTTGACCCGGCCCTTTTTTATCGCCTCTTTTGGCGGCAAACCATCGATGGTTTCGAT
>JAQYVK010000026.1 GCA_030145585.1 Desulfatiglandales bacterium
CTGACTGTAGATGCCCAATTTCTTACAGTCAACCGCTGACTGTAGATGCCCAATTTCTTACAGTCAACCGCTGACTGTAGATGCCCAATTTCTTACAGTCAACCGCTGACTGTAGATGCCCAATTTCTTACAGTCAGCCCTTCACTTATGATACTTTTCCCCTTTCATGATGGTGAAAGCCCGATAAATTTGTTCAAGGAAAATGAGGCGGCACATCTCATGGGTCAGGGTAAGTCTGGTAAGAGACAGGACTTTTTCGGCGCTCTTTAGCAGGCCTTTGGAAAGTCCCAATGGACCCCCGATAACAAAGCTGATCCACCCACCATGGTCCATGGACAATTTATCCAACCAGTCTGCGAGCCCTACAGAGTCATACTGGTGTCCCAAGCGATCCAAGGCGACCAGGTAATCCCTTGGCATCAATCTCCGGGCAATTGCCTGCCCTTCAGCAGCCAGGACCTCATCTGCCGGTCTTCCCTTTTTGATCATGGCGGGTTTCACCTCAATCCATTCCACCCGTGTATATTTATTGAGGCGATCTATATAAAACAATTCTCCCTCTTTCAAAAAGGGAGACTTGGTTCGATCTACAACAATGACTCTTAATTTGAGCGGCACCTTTAAATCCTATAATGACAAATGTCAAAATCAAAAGTCCAAATGAATGTCAAATTCCAAAACCCAAAACAGATAATCAAGAAAGCACGAAATTTCGAAAGCACAAAAGTAGAATAGATTTAATTTGGAATCCAAAAAATATTTCGTGTTTTGCTTATTTCGTGCTTTCGTGAGTGCTCTTTTTATTTTGACCGCTGATAGATGACAGCCGCTAACAGGGGGTAAATGAAAGTCACGTCCTTTTGGCGTGGATTCCTTAGTCGAAAGAAAGTTTTTGGAGAAGGGCCTTAAGGGCCAGGGTAATTTGGGACTGGGCAAGGCGATAATGGAAGGAGGTTCTCTTATAAGGGTCGATGATATCATCAACGACTTCGGTACGGGTGAGGTAGGATCCCAACATTTCCACCTTTTCCCCTGCCTCAGGCCAAGACTCTATAATGATATCCGCGTGCTTCTTCTCCATCACTACAATATGATCTGCCCAATCCACATCTTCTTTTTCAAGCTTTTTGGATTGGTGTTCACTGATGGGAATTCCCATTTCAGAAAGATAATTGACCATCTGAGGATCAGGGGGATAGCCCGATTCGGCAAAGAGCCCGGCTGATGCTATGGAAATGTCCTCCATATGGCGCTCTTCGACCTCATATCTGGTCAACATCTCAGCGAGAAAACTCCTGCAGACATTGGCACTGCATACAAAAAGTATATTCATCTACTTTTTTTCAAGCTCCAGAATTCCCGCAATTTCAGCCGTGAGTTCCTGCACAAATTTCTCCATATCTTTCCCCTCGAGGGGTTTTCCCGGCTCAGGGACTTTTTTCAAACGCTCGGGCTTCAGGAATACGGGGGCATTTTTCAATTCCGGTCTGGGTTTGACATGAAACTCAGGGCCGAAATTATTCATGAAATACATTTCCTGAAAATTCATAAATTTCAGCATATGGGCCGTTGAATCGAGAATGCCCACGTCCTCGGGACCTGTATACCCCTTCTCGATAGCCCTTTTGAAACCAGCCATGGATTCACCTCCCTGGGGACAGGCGATGTTTCCGTTTTGGTTGGCGATGATCATGGAATCCATAATCTCCTGCTCACTCACCTGAACGATATAGACCCTTTTTTCCCCGGCGGCTCGGTTATAGTCCTGAACAAGTTTAATGACCCTGGGCATTGAAACCGGATTGCCTATCATGGCCGCCTGGGCGGTACTCGGTTGAACAGTTACGGGGACATAAGACCGTTTATTAATATCCTCTTCTAGATAATACCTGAAAACAGGGTCAGCGTGTTCCGATTGAACCCCTATTATTTTAGGCAGCTTTTCGATGATGCCCGCCTCAAAGAACTTCAAAAATCCACCCATGACGGCGGTAATATTTCCGGCGTTCCCTATGGGCAGGACAACCGCTTTGTTTCCCACCTCGTAATCAAAATCTTGGGCGATCTCATAGGCGAAAGATTCCTGGCCCAGAATACGCCAGCTGTTTTTGGAATTCAGAAGGGCTACGTGGTAGTTGTCCGCGAGGGATTCAACCACCTTCATACAATCGTCAAAGACACCTGGTATCTCAAACACCTTCGCACCGCTTCCCAGAGGTTGGGACAACTGTGCCGGGGTGACTTTACCGTGGGGGAGGATGACTGCAGATCTTAAAAAATCCCCCATATAGGAGCTGTAAAGGGCTGCAGATGCAGAGGTGTCTCCCGTGGAAGCACAAATGGCCAGGAGGTTTTTTATATTTTTCTTTTTTGCGAAATAATTGATGTAGCTCAGCGCGCAGGCCATACCCCTATCTTTGAAAGAAGCACTTGGATTTAGGCCGTCATCTTTGAAGTAAAAGTCGGCGCCAAGCATCTCTTTCAGATAACCGTTGGCCTTCACCACGGGCGTGTGCGCTTCTCCCAGGTAGATAATCTGGTCCAGGGGAAAGATGGGGGCTATGAATTCATAATAACGAAAGACGCCTTTCAATGACTGATGGTTCAGCATACGGCGGTAGTCGAATATTTCTCGCCATCGCTTGCCGCCAAGTTCTTTGATCCTGTCAAAGTTTTTGTCATGAAGCAGGAGAACACTTCCACAATCGGGACAGGTATATAACAGGTTATCTATACCAAGTTCACTCCGACAACCAAGACATTGGTAGAACATTTCACCCTTAGGTTCCGGTAGGATATAGGGCCTTATATCTGCTGGAAATTGATCAATATTCATCATTTAAACCTTATTAAGCAAAGAAATTTATATAAGAATACAGGAGACAGAATAGAGAAGTCAGAATAATAAAGAAGAGAATACTCAAAACTCTCAATATGATCAACGCGTTAATGTTAAAGTGCGCCAACTGTTCCAGGGTTTCCTCTTCTGTATTCTGACTTCTGAATTCTATATTCTGTATATAAACATAGTCAATTTCCCCCAATACTTCAATCGTCTTTTTCCCACACGAGGCACCAAGTGTTTTTTCAACCACACAAATCAACGATTTTTGACCCATTTAAGGCATGGATATTGCAGAAATATCTCACCTAGTGAACCAATAACCTTTTAACTCGGGAGCTGGGACTATGCCTTCAACTTTTCCATACAAAAAAAACGGATTACCCCATACCCTCGTTAAGACGCACGACAGTCTTCTCAAGGATTTCATCAAACACTATGAAAAAGACAAGCACATCCGAAACGAAGTTAAAAAAGCCCATAAAGCAGTCAAACAGGCCCTCAAAATTGCCAAAAAGAAAAAAATAAATCCAGGGATAAAGATCGGAGAGGCGCGGGATGCGATGGAGTCCCTCCGGCAGGAGATGGAATACACAAATCAGGCCCTTTCCGCGACAACGAGCAATCTGCAAGATGCCCTCAATAAAATTCAGGTAGAGAGAATCGAGCAGCCCCTTGCTGCAATCAACGAAGCCCGTGATTTCTTTAGGGATAAGCAAATCGAAAAGGGCATCGAGGTATTAAAGGAATCAGAAGGAGATATCAAAAAGAAGGTCCTGGTGAAGTCTAGATCAGCACTGTTGGGCGTGACGAACAACGAAGTCGCCGAACTAAAGAACCAGTTTGAAGAGCATAAGAAAAATAAAGGTAACGGCAAGGGCATTGTCAAGCACAAGGACATAGAAATGGAGACGGAATAGAAAGCCCTTAACTCACCTTTCTTAAATGCCTGAATAAAAAAACCTCGACCAAAAGGCCGGGGTTTTTTTATTCAGGCGCACCCTATGCAGAGTGTGTCTTTTTTTGCAGTGCCTCGTATGGTTTCATAGACAGATAATCTCTTCCTCGCGTCACATTAGTCCTTGAGAAGCCCGCAAGAAAATGTTAAATAAACAGCTAAAATTGATCTAAATTGGAAATCCCTGAGAGTAAATCATGGTTATAGAGCAGGTAAAAGAGGTCTTGAAAATAGAGGCCCAGGCCATACTGGACCTTGTGGAACGGGTAGGGCCCGAATTTGAAAAGGCCGTCCAAATGATTTTAGAGGCAAAAGGACGGGTCATCCTTACAGGGATGGGTAAATCCGGTCTGGTAGGCCGAAAAATAGCAGCCACCCTCAACAGTACAGGCACCCCTTCCCTTTTCCTTCATCCGGGTGAGGCCATCCATGGGGATTTGGGAATGGTGACTCGGGAGGACGTTGTGCTGGCGATCTCAAACAGTGGCTATACCCATGAGATTAAAAATATTTTGCCGATTCTGAAGGACATGGGGGCCAAGATCATCTCCTTTACTGGAGGCCTCGACTCTCCCATGGCTTTAGGGAGTGATGCGGTTATTGATGTGGGTGTGGAGAGAGAAGCCTGCCCTATGGGTTTGGCACCAACGGCGAGCACCACGGCCGCCCTTGCTATGGGAGATGCGTTGGCCGTGGTCCTGATTAACAGCCATCGATTCAGTTCAAAGGATTTTAAAAAATATCACCCCGGTGGAACCCTTGGAGAAAGGCTTTCCGTCAGTATAAAAGAAGTCATGTTTACGGGTGATAACATCCCGGTCGTGGTGTTGGGTTCCAAAGTATCGCAGGCCGTGGAAGTAATGGATTCCAAAGGGCTCGGAGCGACCCTTGTTGTTGACAAGTCAGACAGGCTTGCGGGCATCGTTACTGATGGAGACCTCAGGAGGGCCCTGATAAAGCTGGAAAACATCACTGAAATGAAGGTAGAAGAGATCATGTCTCCCTCCCCTAAAACCATCGACGAGAATCAGATGGCCGCGGAGGCCCTTGGTATCATGGAGTTGTATGAGATCACCCTTCTTTGTATCGTGGACCGACAAAAGAGAGTCAAAGGTGTAGTCCATTTACACGATCTGCTCGGCAGAGAGGAATTTAGACTTAATGAAGGTTTCGGGATCGCCTCGGGGACTAATAATCGATCTGATCACTCCGCTTAAAAAGGACGGAGGCATCGATGGCAGGGGGCTAGGGCAGCTCTTGGATAGAGTTTTGCCCCATGTTCAGGGCGTGCTCCTTGCCAGCCCTTACATGGGAGAGGGTAAAAACTTAAGTCCACCTCAAATAGAAGAAGTTTTTGAAAAGAGCCTGGTGGTGGCACAGGGAAGGGTCCCCATTTTGATCTGGATCAGTCAGGAAAAGGAGGATCAAACGAAGGAGACCCTTCTTCTGCTAAAAAAGAGGTTGGACATTAGAAAATATACCGGCCCGGTCTTCTGGGTGGACACCCCTCTTCTTTATCACAGCAACCGGGGTTTATCCTTTCATTACAATAACTTATCCTCGTTAGCCGAAGAACCGTTCATTCTCCATAATGATCCGGAACTGATCAAAGCGTTGGCCGGTCCATTAAAGAGAACCAATATCAGAACCAGTATTCTCAAAGAGCTGACCCGAATTGATCGCATCCAGGGGTTAATCTTCCTGGGTTCCCTGGATAGAAGCCAAAATTATCAGAGGGCCGTAAGGTCAAGGTCAGACTTTCGAATCTATGATGGGGAGGAGACCCGTTTCCTGAGGCACCCCAGTCTGAGCGG
>JAQYVK010000027.1 GCA_030145585.1 Desulfatiglandales bacterium
GATCAATAAAAACGTGCTTGAAATGAGGCCGTATCAACCGGGAAAACCTCTTGAGGAATATAAGCGAGAATTTAAAATAGAAAAGGTGGTTAAGCTTGGTTCTAATGAAAATCCGTTCCCACTTCCTCAGCATGTCTCTGATGCGATAAAGAGAGAAATATCATCTTTAAGGCTTTATCCCGATACTGATAGTCATTTCTTAAGGAAAAGGATTGCCGAGCTTAATGGTGTTGGCCTCGGAAACGTGATCATGGGGTCGGGGTCAGTTGAATTGATCAGGATGATTGTGAAGACCTATTTAAAACCTGGAGAAAAGGTTTTGACCGGCGTAAGCACTTTCCCCATGTTTAAGGTCGCCGCTATAGAAAATGGGGGTACACAGGCGATCGTCGAAGCAGGCATGGATGAAGGATATGGATTTGATCTCGAACGTCTCTACAGGATGGCTGACAAAAAGACCAAGATCATTTTTATAGCCAACCCCAATAACCCCACAGGTACGATGTTGCCCAAAAGAAAACTCCTTGACTTTATTGACAGCATTTCGAAAGAAACGATCATCGTCCTCGATAATGCCTATCAGGAATATGTTTCCGAACCGGAGGATCACCTTGACGGCATTGATTTGGCCCTGAACCGAAAGAATATCATCTTATTGAGAACTTTCTCAAAAATTTATGCGCTAGCCGGATTGAGAATCGGTTATGGGATCGCCAATGAAGAATCTATTGGTTATTTAAACAGAGTTAAAGCCCCATTCAATATGACGAGGGTTGCACAGCAAGCGGCATTGGCATCCCTTGAAAATGATGATTTCATGAAACAATCATTAAATCTGAATAATAAGAACAAGGAGCCTCTTTTCGATCAGCTGGAGAATTTAGGGCTTAAGCCCGTTCCATCCGTAGCCAATTTCATCCTTTTTTTCCCGGACAGAGATATTGACACGATAAATCAGGGATTGCTCAAGGAAGGTGTCATTATAAGGCCCCTTCAACCCTTTGGTGTTCCCAGCGGCATGCGGGTCACAGTAGGCTTTGAAGAAGACAATAATTTTTTCATAGAGAAACTAAAAAAATGTCTAAGTTAAAATCACTTCCGGCATCTGACATTTAAGACGTGAGTGCCTTTTACTATCGTTGTAAAGCAATTAAAACCTCCTCCCTGTGTCTCACTGTTTTAATACCGCTTTGAACGATTCACAATCAATCCCCTCCGGGCACGTCGGAGAGATCACTGAAAAGAGGATCGGCTAATCAGCATGGCTGATTATTTTAAAAACTCATTTAAAAAGGAGGATTTCCAATGAGGAAAAAACGGGCTTTAGTAGCACTAGGCGCAATCATTTTTATTTTAACATTTGTTATGGCCTTCTCTCCGCTCAGCGTGGCAGAGGCCAAAACAAAATACGTCGTAGCGTGGTATGCAGATCCGGGGGCAGGGATGAACCCCTTTCTGGCGAGGGCTCATTCCGACTACATTTTTATCCCCTGGATGTACGAACCCATGAATATTGAGACATGGGACGGGAAACTGATACCTTGGTTGGCGAAAAGTTGGGAATATAAGGCTGCCACCATGGAATGGATTTTCCATATAGATGAGCGTGCGCGATGGAGTGACGGAAAGCCCGTCACAGCTGAAGACGTTAAATTCACTTTTGATGTCGCACACAAGTATGATGCGGTCGTAGGCAACCCCACAAAGAAATATGTCGATGCAATCACGGTAGTCGATGAGCGTAGTGTCGCTTTCAAACTGAATGAAACCCTGGCCGCATTCCCCTCGACCGTCGGTCAGGTTTTGATCGTCCCAAAACACCGGTGGTCTAATGTAGGTGACGTCACCAAATACACCAACCCGGAACCTTTAGGCAGTGGACCGTTTAAGTTTAAAGAATTCAAACAGAGGACCTATTTGGCCCTTGAAAAAAATGAGCTCTACTGGCAGGGTCCCTCAGACATCGATGAATTGGTCGTTAGGGTATTCTCCAATATGCAAGCCGAAATTCAAGCCCTGCAAAAGGGGGAAGTTGATTTCATACCAGACCTGGCAGGCGTAGAAAACCTTCTGCGGCGCTTAAGTGCGGATAAGAACGTCAACGTCCAAATGGAGATGACAAACAACACTTTCTATGTGGCCCTCAACTACCGCCGTGAACCGCTGAAAAACAAACAATTACGTCAAGCATTGGATTATGCGGCACCTAAAGAAAGGATCGTGACTATTGCGCTCGCCGGTTATGGAGACCTCCCTCTCATGGGTTATTTTGCGCCCGTTGTCAAAAAATGGGTCAATCCCACGGTGACTTGGGAAGGGCGGAAGATGGAAGAAGAGGTGAGAATCAATAAAGCAAACGAAATCCTGGATAACCTGGGTTGGAAAAAAGGTTCTGATGGGATCCGTGTAACAAGCGACGGGACGAAACTCGAGTACCGTATAAAGTGCATGAGTGATCCTGCTTTTATCCGAACGGCCGAAATGGTCAAGGATAACTGGGCCAAGATCGGCGTCAAGCTCACTGTCCAGGTCCATGACCGCCGTACCCTCTATGGCGGGATCGTCTTTGGAGGAAAGAGTACCAAGGACTGGGATTTTTTGTTGCACCGATCCGTACTGAGACCTGACCCGGACCACATCGCCCGGGAATATGCACCGGAACCTCCGCAATCCTGGTACAACGCCACGGCCTTTGGTTGGGAGAATGATGAGATGCAGACGATCCTGAAAAAGTCCAGAAGGGAGATGGATGAGACCAAACGGATCATGATGATCAAAAAATTTCAGGAAATGTTCGCGGATGAACTTGTGGTCATCCCACTGGCCCACAAACATATGGGTTATGCATACCGGACTGATCGTTTTGTAAACACGAATGAATTCGATGTTTATACCTCCTTGATACCACTCGTCAATGTCGTCGGCATGAAACTAAAAAAGTAGTGTTCATATGATTTTCTTCAACCAACCCCTCCTCCCTTCAATCCTAAAGTACAGGAGTTCGACAGGGGGGGGGGGTTGAAGTTTTAGAGAGGGTCGTTTTGAGTAGTCGTTGGCTTTTCAGAAGATTGACCTCCGGGGTCATGGTGTTGTTCGCGGCCATGATTATCAACTTTGCCATCCCGAGAGCAATGCCCGGGGACCCGGTGGATTCCTTTACCTCCGGTGTCAAATTGACGGCCGAAGCGAGGCAGGCCATTGTGGAAAGGTTTGGATTGGACAAACCTCTTTGGGTGCAGTTTGCCCGCTATTTTGTAAATACTCTGAAAGGAGATTTTGGCGTCTCCTTCTATTACTTCCCAAAACCCGTCCTGAACATCATGATGCAAGCCCTGCCATGGACCCTCTTGATCGTCGTGAGCGCCATGATTTTTCAAGTCATTATCGGGTATTTCCTGGGGGTTGCAGCTGCCTGGCGCGTCGGCACCCGATTCGATTCGATCATACAGACGGTTTCTATTACCGTTTTCTCGAGTCCAATCTTCTGGGTAGCCATGGTCTTTTTGTACGTGTTCGGCTTTCAACTTGAATGGTTCCCTTTGGGCGGGAATTATACAGCGGGGGAGTCCTATCCGAACACTTTTGCGTTCCTCCTGGATGTCATGAAGCATGCGGCCCTGCCCATTGCGACCCTGGCCTTTTCCCGGTTTGCAGTCTATCAGGTTCTCATGAGGAACACCATGGTCGGTGTGCTCCGTGAACAGTACATCGTGACCGCAGAGGCAAAGGGTATGGGACAGTTCAGAGTGAAACACAGACATGCCGCCCGGAATGCCATGCTGCCCATGATCACATTTGCCGGGGTGAGTCTTACGATCCAGATTGGAGGCTCTGTTTTTATTGAGACAGTCTTTTCATATCCGGGGATCGGAAAGCTGATCTTTGATTCGGTTATCAGTCGAGATTATCCCATGCTCCAGGGCTGCTTTTTCCTCTTTTCCTTGTTGGTCATTATCGGAACCATCGTGGTTGATTTTCTTTATTTATTTCTAGATCCAAGGATCAAATACTAAGTTTTTTCCCAGCTAACGAGACCATGCCAAAGAAAAAGGCAATTATAGAATTTTGTCGAGTTTATAAACAGAGAAAGACCGCTGTTTTCGGCTTTGTAGTAGTGGTCGTTTTTTTCCTCGCGGCGGTTTTCGCCCCATTCATCGCGCCCCACAGTCCGAGGGAGGGGTCCGGCATCCCTTTTGATCCTCCGAGCAAAGAGCACTGGTTGGGTACAAACGATGTCGGTGTGGACATATTCAGCGAACTCGTTTATTCCGCCAGGGTTTCCCTCACCGTCGGCTTCGTAGCAGCCTCTGCGGTTGTTATCATAGGATCTTTGATAGGTTTGATTTCCGGATTTTTTGGTGGTTTTCTGGATGAATTCTTGATGAGGATAACCGAGATCGTCCTCGTTTTGCCGCGTCTGCCCCTCATGATTGTGATGGCCGCCTATCTGGGTCCGGGCATGTGGACCATTATTTTTGTCTACTCCGTCGTCGGTTGGGCAACCCTGGCGCGACAGGTCCGATCACAGGTTTTATCTGTCAAGGAATCTGATTTTGTCGAGGCATCTAGGGCAATAGGGGCGAGCAACAGCCATATCATCATTAGCCATATCATGCCTAATGTGTGGGGTGTCATCATCGCCAACGCCATTATGGAAGTCATGTTCGCCATCTTGGTGGAAGCGGGGTTAAGTTTTTTGGGCCTGGGTGATCCAGTCCACAAGAGTTGGGGCGTGATGCTCTATTTTGCCCAGATTCAAGGGGCTTTTTTACTTGGGACTTGGTGGTGGATATTCCCACCCGGTGTCTGCATCGCCTTACTGAGTTCTTCCTTCAATTTTATTGGGACAGCTCTTAATGATCTTTTTGGCCTCAAACTAGGGAAAAGGTGATATTCTGTGACTCTTTTGTCTGTGGAAAATCTAAAAACCTATTACTCTACAAGCAGCGGATTTGTCAAAGCTGTCGATGGTGTCAGCTTTAACCTGGAAAAAGGGGAATCTCTTGGCCTGGCTGGCGAATCAGGTTGCGGGAAGAGTACTCTCGGCTTTTCCTTGATGCGGCTGATCAAGGGTGGAGAAGTGGTGGGGGGAGACATTAAACTCAATGGAATGCCCCTACTTGAAATGTCCGATCGGGAATTCAACCGTATAAGGTGGGAAAAAATTTCACTTATTTCCCAGGCGGCCATGGGCGCCTTAAACCCTGTATACCGTATTGGTACTCAAATTGTCGAGGCCATTAAAGTCCACACAAAGACCAAGAAAAGTGAGGCATGGGAGAGGGCAGAGGATTTATTGAGACAGGTGGAGATCGATCCCTCACGTGCTTTCAATTATCCCCATGAGCTCAGTGGCGGCATGCGTCAACGGGCCATGATTGCTATGGCCCTCGCCCTCGATCCGGATTTAATTATTGCCGATGAACCAACGACCGCCCTGGATGTCGTCACCCAAGTCCAGGTCCTGAAACTTCTCAGGGCCCTACAACGGAAACTTGATGTCTCCATCATTCTGATTTCTCATGATCTCTCTATTCTTGGTCAGGCTTGTGATCGCGTCATCATTATGTACGCAGGAAAAATCGCGGAAATCGGGAATGTGGAAGTTCTGTTCAAAAACCCTCTCCATCCCTACACGCAGGCCCTCTTGGATTCTTTCCCGGATATAAAGGGAGATAAGAAGCCTCTAACAGGGTTGCCGGGTAGTCCTCCTGATCTGTTAGATCCTCCGAGTGGCTGTCGATTGCACCCCCGATGTCCTGAAGCCCGGAACATCTGTCAGGAAACCGAACCGCAAATTATAGACGTTTCATCAAACCATAGTGTGGCCTGCCATATGGTAGACCAAGGAGGCTGAAGGGCGTGGAAACCATATACAAGGTTGAAGAATTGAAAAAACTCTTCCCGGTGAAGAGAAGGGGAATCTTCGAGAGAACCCGGCGATATATCCATGCCGTAGATGAGGTCAGTTTTAACATTAATAAAGGTGAGACGTTCGGGATTGTAGGAGAAAGTGGCTGCGGCAAGACTACCCTGGCAAGGATGTTATTACGTCTTGAGGAACCTACGAGCGGAAAAATATTCTTTAAAGGTCAGGACATCACATCCGTCGACCGACAGGAACTAAAGAATTTACGTAAGAAGATGCAAATGATCTTTCAGGACCCCTATAGCTCCTTGGATCCAAGGAAGACTATTTATAATCTCGTTGCCGAACCCCTAAAGGTGCATAAAGTGGTGCAGGATGGGACCCGGGAAGAAAAGGTCAAAGAGACCTTGGCACTTGTGGATCTACCCACCACGGAGGAATTCTTGGGAAAAGTGCCGGACGAGCTCAGCGGGGGACAGCGGCAAAGAATCGGCATAGCCCGAGCCCTTATCCTCGGGGCAGAATTCATCGTGGCGGATGAACCTGTAAGCATGTTGGATGCCAGTGTCAAGGCGGGTATAACGTCCCTAATGATAGATCTGAAACAACGGATTGGATTGACCTATGTGTTTATCACCCATGAGATTGGGTTGGCCTATTATACCTGTGATCGCATCGCGGTGATGTATCTTGGGAAAATCGTTGAGTTAGGCAACGCAGAGGAAGTGATCCGTAAACCTCTCCACCCCTATACACAGCTGCTCATGGAGGCCATCCCACCCCTACAGCCGGATGAACAATGGGGAAAAACGATTACCGAAAGGGGTGAACTCCCTCTCTTCGATGAACCCCCGAAAGGCTGCCGATTTCATCCTCGATGCCCCGCCGCAAAGGACCCCTGCTCTATGGATGAACCGGAACTTAAGGAGATAACGCAAGGTCATCACGTAGCTTGCCTTGAATCATGGTAAAAACACCCATATTATGAGGAGTTGCGAATGGAAATCAGTAATATAAAAGGATCCCTTCCAAAATTCACCGCTGCAGCGGTCCAAGCCGCACCCATATTCCTTGACAAGAAAGCCACCGTTGAAAAGTCTTGCCGCCTCATCAAGGAAGCAGGGAAAAACGGTGCGACCCTTGCCGTATTTCCTGAGGCCTACATCCCTACCTTTCCCTACTGGCCCCGAGCCCTCCCCCACCCTGATCGTGATTTGAGTCTTGATGCCTATGCTCAACTCTATGAGGAAGCGGTTGAAATACCGAGCCCTGAAGTTGAACAGCTTTGTGCGGCCGCCAAAGAGGCCGGGATTTATGTCATCATGGGCATGACGGAACGAGAAATAGGTGTCTCGGCCACCATGTTCAATACTCTGCTCTTTATCGATAAGAATGGTGAGGCTCTTGGGAAGCACAGAAAACTGGTACCCACTTTTGAAGAGCGCTGTATTTGGGGCCAAGGAGATGGAAGCGACTTAAAAGTTTATCCCACGGAGGTGGGGAAATTGGGTGGGTTGATCTGTGGGAACAATCTCATGACCTTGCAAAAATATGCCCTGTTGGCAAAGGGGGAACAGATCCATGCGGCCGTCTGGCCCAGTTTAGGCAGGATGAAAAATTATGTGGACTTGTGCTCAAGGAATTACGCCTTGGAAGGCCAAGTCTTTGTCATCGTCTCATGTGGATATATAACCGAGGATATGGTTCCTGACACCTTCTCCCTGAAGAAAAAGACGCAGTGGAATGTGGACGGCGGCAGCGGCATCGTCGGCCCCAATGGCGAATATGTAGCCGGCCCGGTTTATGGTAAGGAAGAAATCGTTTATGGGGACATCGATTTGAGGGAAATCGTCAAAAGCAAGGCCATTCATGATGTCGTAGGACATTATGCCCGTCCCGACGTCGCAAGCCTTCTTCTAAGAGAAGAGCCCTATTCACTGATAAAAGTCATGGAACCAAAGGAAACGAAAGTGGTCCCCGAAGATTCCAATTAATATTTGAATTTCGATAGAGCAAATATTATTGTTTTTCCAAATAGCTGTGGCTACCTTTCTGAAATTCCTGTGAGGCCTTGTCCCCACAAACTGGTATGGGATTGCCTCTATTTTTTTGGATCAAAAGACTTTTTGGACATTTTAACGTTCTCAGGATGTTGTATTTGCTCCTTCGGCAAGAAAGGTATACTCTCCTCCCATTTTTCTCCGTAAATATCAGGGCGTCCTTCCGGGAACATCCTTGGATACGGTACGGGTAATTTATACAACTTAGCTGCTGTTCCACCCATGATCAGGTTGAGTTCGTCCTGGGTCAGCCAATCGCCCACCCTGTCCATTGTTCTCATCCCCCAACCATACCAGTCCCCCTGATAAGTCGGTACTGCCGGGAAATCCTTGTAATCAAATGCCATGATTGACATTGTTTTTCTATATTCTAGTGGTTTTAATTTAGGCCCGAATTTTTCAATCGTGTCCCTCACAATGTATTGCGGGACATTACCGTAATCGTGCCCCCACATGAGTTGATTCGCCGTAACACCAACATCAAACGCAATTTCAAATTGTTTTTCACACCATCCGCCCGTTTCCATATACACATTCGCCAGAGAACCGATGATACTATACATCTCTTTAATGGCATCCATTCCTCTTTCACGTTCCCCTTCAACGTTTCCGTGGCATAACACAATCTTAGCACCCGGATTCATCTCTGAAACCTGCGCCAGTAAATCAGCAAGTTTCCATTCTCCATCTCTGTCACGAATAAAAAAGTCATGGCAAAGAACGGGCACATCATACCTGATTCCCAATTCACATAGAGCAGCCCACTCGTCCACACGTTGCTCAAAACTCATAGCACCCTCCCCTCCCGGAATCTGCTG
>JAQYVK010000028.1 GCA_030145585.1 Desulfatiglandales bacterium
CTCTTTTTCTTTTTCGCGTTTTTTTAATTTTTTTAGTGTATGTTTTATGTCCTTGATATCTTCTTCTATTAGCCTTTTAGCCTCTTCAGGACGTTTTTGTGAGATGACTTCACAAATCTTTTTATGATATCGGTAAAAACGTTTTTCCTGGGGCAGATCAATAAAATCGAGAGACAGATCGATCAATATCTCAAAAACGGATTTTATGAGGATAGACAGCAAAGGATTTCCCGAGGCCTTTGCTAAGAGAAGGTGGAAATCCAGGTTGTTTTTTTTGAGGTAGAGGGGTTCATCCATGTGGAGGGAAGAATCTTTGATCAGGTCCTGCAATTTTTTTACATCTTCATCATTTGCATGGAGCGCTGCCTGTCCTGCAATGTATGGCTCGATTAATAGCCGGACATCAAACAGATGATCTAGAGTAAACTCGCCTGAAGCCACCAGATTGTCTATCGTTTTTTTAAGGGGTTTATGATAGCCGTTTGAGACAAATATTCCTCCGGAAGGTCCCTTCTTGATACTGACCAATCCGGATACTTCCAGAATGCGTAACGCTTCCCTAATCACAGAACGACTCACTTGAAATTCTAAGGCAAGTTCTTGCTCCGAAGGAAGACCGGTACCGATTTCAAGGTGCTCTTTTAGGATCCTTCCTTGAATATGCTCCGCGACCTGGTCGGAATACCTTTTCTTTTCTAGGGGCCTGAACATCCTGGTTTCCATAAAATCTCTTGCTTAATGTAAGAATGTCCCTTGGCTAAGATCAATCAAGGAACAGGTTCTATCAGAAAAAACTCACTTCGAGATATGGGATATTTGCTAAAAACAATAAGAAACAGTGAAATGTCAGGTGCTTATGACAACTTAGATAGATTATAAAAAAGGTTGAAAATATAATAAGTCAGACTTATTAAAATTCATATCTAATCGAAGCTAAATCGGTTGTCAAGACCTTTTCGCACCAAAAATGTGCACAATTTTTGCATTGTACCAATGGGAGCCAGGCTAAAATCTGTCCTCAAGTAACACTTGAGAAAGAGGGGGGAGAGAGACTGGTTTACAAGGAATCAAAAAAGATGGATGACCCATGAAAAGATCGAGGATAGATTGTCATAAATGTAAATATTACTATGTCACCTGGGAGAAGAATTTCCCCCACGGGTGCAAGGCCATGGGTTTTAAGTCAAAACAGTTTCCTGCCATCTCTGTGTTTGTCAGTTCTAATCAGGATTGTCTGCTTTATCGCGATAAAAAGAATAGAAATGTTCTCAAAAAGGCCAAATAGTCCTAACTCTGCGCTCCCTTGCATTATAATGGTGGGTTCAAGGATTCAAGGGTTCAAGTGAAATACCTTTTATATGAACCGAGAAATACAGAATCAAGAAAATACTTTTTCGTAAAAAACACTTCCAATTCACAAAAAAGACTAAAGTTTTTTCCATAAAATCCGATGACTATATCGATACGCCATAAATTTTAAGAATTATCCTGAGGGCAAACCTTCCGAAAGGGTGGGGCGCAAAGCCACCGGCCTAAATTCACTTCAAGTGGATAAGGCAGCGGGGTTGCATGGTCTATGATAATAAACCCGCTTCCTCTTTAATGAAACGGGTTTTTTTATTGTAAGGGGGTCTGATGCAAATTACAGGTTCTTATTATAATTACCAAAATATTTCCAATCTCCTAGCGCCTCTGGGTGTAAAAGGGTCGGGGAATTTGGTCATGGAGGTATTCTCCGCAAGCGTGGGCAATCTCCAACAAAAGATCAACGATCAAATTTTTTCCGAGGAATCAAGTGCTGCCCTGACACAACTCTATGATAAAGTCTCTGATCTTTCTGAGAAGGCTCAAAAACTGACTTTGACTGATATGAACAGTGTTTTTAATGACAGGACGGCCCAATCTTCAGATATCAACGTGCTGACCGCCACAGCGTTTGACGCTTTTTCTCAGGAAAGTGGGGCGACCGAAGCGGTCTATGCCATAACGGTTGACCAACTGGCTCAGGCTCAAGAAAACATCGGATCTGAGTTGATCGGTGCTGATGTCAGTGTTGTGAATGAAGGGACGAATACCTTCAATATCAACATCAACGGACAAGACCATGAAATCAGCATCGAAGTGCATGCCGGAGATACCAATGAGGTGGTTTTTCAAAAAATAGAGACAGCCGTAAATGAAGCTGAGATAGGTGTAAACGCTCAAATCACTATTGACGATGAGGCTGGTACACAACAATTGACCCTCAAAGGGAACAATACCGGTGTAAACAACGCCTTCAGTATCTCAGACATCACGGGAAATGCGGTATCTGTTATCGGTTTGGGGACCGCAACGACTGAAGCACAAGATGCGGCCTATACTGTTGATGGAAACGGTTTTACCTCAGTGACCAACAACATCTACTTGGACGACGGTTTGGTAGAGGTTGAGTTAAAGGGTGAGGGAGAGGCGACGTTAACGGTAGCTCCCGATGAAACCGAAGTCAAAGATGCACTATCAGCATTCGTATCAGAAATTAACGAGTTCACAGATTTTCTCAAACAAAATGAAGATTATATTAAAGAGGATGTCCTTTCGTCCGTTCATTCATTTGTAGCTGATCATAAAAAAGAGTTGGAGTCGTTTGGTATTTCTGAGGGAGACGATGGAAGACTGGACATAGATGAGACACAATTGAGTGAAGTTGTCTCGCAAAGCCTTTCGGAAGTAAAAGAGACTTTCGGTGGATTGGATGGTTTGAGTGTACAGGTGAATAACTATGCTTCTCGTGTGACGACCGAATCTCCGCTCAATTATGCCAAAGAAGCGGAAAATTTGAGTCCGGATTTTGCAGATTATATTTATGGCTCTTCTGTTAACATGTTGACGCAGATATTGCAGGGGACACTATTGGATGACTTCATTTAGAAGTTGTTTCAAAATTTCCCCTCAGGCTCAATCTCTTTGTTGGAACAAGGCGCTCAATCCTCGAAATATTAAATATATTCCTGCGGTTGAACACCTTGTCCCGCCTTGATCTTGAACCTGATTGAAAGTTTTGAAACAACTTCATTTTAATAGAAAAGGTAAATCACAAATTTATTTATGAACTTTAGTTATGTTTTTCGCGAGGCTCAGTGGTTAGGGTAGGGGGATGTGATTTTTTTTTGAGGAGAGGCTTCCTATATCGTAAAGAATTTGTTACTATTTAACAAAGAGAGAACCCAATAGAAAGAGGGCATGCAATATGGAAGACGATAGAAGGCTCACTCCAAGGATAGAATTTCACCATGATGTGATCATCAATCGATCCCGTAAAGTCAGGAAGATGAAAAACTTCAGCAAGAGTGGTGCTTTTATCCTTACAGATGATTCATCCCAATTCAAGATGGGAAACAAAATCAGTCTATTTATGAAATTCCCCCTCGAGGAAAAACCAACGATCATGCATGCCCAAGTTACACACATAGACGAGGAGGGTATTGGCGTCAAGTTTGTTGATCTGTTGGGCAGAAATGAAGAAGCTGTAGAATACAATTTTGAGGTTTTTAGGGGGACCTTACCATTACCCGAAACTTGAAATGGTTTCAAAACCTCCCCTCAGGCACAATCTCTTTGTTGGGACGAGGTTTCCAAGCCTCAAAATATTAGATATATTCCTGCGGTTGAAAACCTCGTCCCGCCTCAATCTTGAACCTGATTGAAGGTTTTGAAACCATTTCAAAGAAATCCGGTATGATCTAGGGGCAGAATAACAACCTAATAATAGGATCACCCTGAATCCTTTCAGAAACTTATTCATGTCATTAAGACAGAAGATAAAACGGTAGGTTTTTATTTGAAGTATTCGGGTAGGTACTCTTTACATACTTCGATCAATTCATCGTCTGAAACGGCTGTAATACGGCCTCCCTTTTCATACTGATCACGGACCCAGCGTGCAATACGCCCTACTTTGGTCTTGCTGAGGCGCTTCTCACCCTTTAGGCCGAGGTATTCATTGACCCACAAAGAAATGCCATCCACGCCCGATTTATCCGTAATCGCCACTCTGAGTGGCCGATCCAGAAACTTGCGTGTATCGAAGATACTGTAAATACGTTCATCCTTGAAAAGACCTTCTGAGTGGATTCCCGCGCATGTCATGTTGAAATTAGCACCCACAAAGGGGTAGCAATCCGGGATGGAGGCCTTCACTACATTGCGATAGTATTCTGCGATCCGGGTAATCATGATGGTATCCATCCCATTGGTTTCACCTTTGATACCGATGTATTCAATCACAGCACCTTCGAGCGGTGGGTTTCCGGTGCGCTCACCGAATCCCAGAAGTGTCGTATTGACCACATCGCATCCGTATAGCCAGGCGGTCGCCGCGTTAATATGAACTTTATGGAAATCATTATGCCCATGCCACTCCAGGCGATCGGAGGAGACACCGCCTTCATGGATCAGCTTATACACGAGTTTTGGAACGCTTCGAGGCAGGGTTGCTCCAGGAAAGGAAATACCGAAGCCCATGGTATCGCACAGACGCACCTTGACCGAGAGTTCTTTGGGAGCCTGCTCGGAAAGTCGCATGAGTTGCTGAATGAAGGGCAATACGAAACCGTCAATATCCGCGCGAGTCACGTCCTCCAAATGGCAACGGGGACGCACGCCCATGGAAAGGGCCTCCTCCACCACGGACAGATATCCGTCCATTGCTTGTTCCCTGGTTTTGTGCATCTTGCGAAATATATGGTAGTCGGAGCAGGATGTGAGTATTCCTGTCTCCTTGAGTCCTATCTGCTTGACAAGCTTAAAATCCCCTTTGTCCGCACGGATCCAGCCGGTGATTTCCGGATAGGAATGCCCCAGCTCAAGGCATTTCTCCACCGCCATTCGATCTTTTTTACTGTATAAAAAGAATTCGCTCTGTCGAATCACCCCATTCGGGCCCCCTAATTTGGAGAGCATGTCGTAGATTTGTACGATTTGCTCGACAGAATATGGGGGACGGGCTTGTTGCCCGTCACGAAATGTGGTGTCCGTAATATGGATATCTCGGCTCAGTAGATCGGCAGGGTCAAATTGGACAAGGGTGCCGTCAACCTCTTCATGGATTTTTCCCTCAAAGGTAATTCGGGGGATCTGATCATAGCTGAAAATGTTTTCTAGGAGGTTTGGCTCGTCACCGGATGTTCGTTCCATGATTTAAAACGCTCCATCTATTCCTCTAGGGTGGACGTATCGCCTTCTGGAAGTCCCAGCTCTCTTGCCTTCAAGAGCCTTCGCATGATCTTGCCACTCTTGGTTTTTGGCAAACCCGGCAGGAATTCGAGTTTTCTCGGACAGGCCAGGGCATGGAGTTTTTTTCTGGCAAATCTTTTGATGTCCTTAATCAGGTCATCAGAAGGCTCGTAGCCGTCCTTCAAAGAGACAAAGGCCTTGATGACCTCCATTACCAATGGGTCGGGAATGCCGATAACCCCGGCCTCAGCAACGGCAGGATGCTCGATAAGGACGCTTTCAACCTCGAAGGGCCCTACAAGATGTCCTCCCGTGTTAATCACATCGTCGGCTCTCCCGACGAACCAGAAGTAACCTTCCTCATCCCTTGTGGCCTTGTCCCCGGTAATGTACCAGTCACCCTTGAACCGAGAGTCGTAAAGTTCCTGTTTATTCCAGTAGGTCCTGAACATAGAGGGCCATCCCTTTTTCAGGGCAAGATGACCTTCCTCCCCAGGTGAAAGTTCCTTCTCGAAATTATCATCGAGAATCGTAGCTGTTACACCAAGAAAAGGTCTCCCCATGGAGCCTGGCCTTATATCCTGTACTGGATAGTTGGCAATCTGGATACATCCTGTCTCAGTCTGCCACCAGTTATCATGAAAAGGAAGACCTACCACCTTATCCCCCCAAACAACCGCTTCAGGGTTAAGCGGCTCACCTACGCTACACGTATACCTCAGACTTGTTAGGTTATGCTTGCTGACAGGTTTTTCTCCTGCCTTCATCAACATCCTGATGGCTGTCGGGGCGGTGTACCAGACGGTCACCTTGTATTTTTCGATAATACGGTACCAGTGGCCTGCACCGAACCCCCCCTCGTATACGACTTGACTAATGCCGTTTGACCAGGGGCCGAAAATACCGTAGGAGGTTCCCGTGACCCACCCAGGATCGGCCGTGCACCAGTATATGTCTTCCGGGTGAAGATCAAGGACGTATTTGGCAGTGGCGTAATGACCCATTATGGCCTGATGCGCATGTACGACCCCTTTCGGTTTTCCTGTGGTACCTGATGTATAGTGAATAATGGCATAATCTTCCTTATCGGTTTTTTCGATATCAAATTCATCGGAGGCCCCTTTCATGAGGTCTTCATAACTAACCTCCTTGTCTTTAAGATCATAATCTCTTCCTCTTTTATTGACGATGATGATTGTTTCTAGGGCAGGCAGATCCTCAAGGATTTCATGGGCTGTAGGGACCAGCTTGGGGGTTGTGATGAGCACCCGGGCCTCACAGTCACCAAGGCGGTCTTTTACCGCATCAGGGCCAAAGGCAGAAAAAAGCGGTCCAATGACCCCACCAACCTTCAGGGCGCCCAACAGGCATATGAATATCTCGGGAATCCGGTCCATGTATGTGAAGACCCTGTCGCCTTTCTTGACTCCCAATTTTGTGAGGACATTCGCAAAACGATTGGTTAATCTCGATAAATCATGAAACGAGAAGGTCTCGGTTTCTCCATTCTTACCCTCCCAGTAAAGGGCGATTTTATCTTTGTTGGAAGTTTCGACATGCCTGTCCAATACTTCGTAGGCGATGTTAAGGCCCCCGCCTTCAAGCCCATCAAGCTCTCTGTCAATGTCTTCCCACTTAAATGCTTCCCTTGTTTTTTGAAGATTAAGGAGATTCGGTTCCACCGACAACTGGTCAATGTTGCTTTTTTTGATCGGCGTATAATCCATTGAAGCCCTCCTTTTTTATTCTAAAATATGAAATCTGATTCTCGATAATCTCAGAAGCCCCGAAAACTGTTCGGGGATGATTAGTTCTTGGTTGACGGAAACCGAACTCTTTAAAGGAAGGTAAAAACGAATATCGAATATCGAACAAGGAATGTCGAATAATGAAGTTTTTCCCCATCGATACTCTGCTATTCTATTTAGTAAATCCTTGGCCCCTTGAATCCTTTGGACAGCGATTTCACGCAATTCCATAAGTACTTGAGACCTTATGGCGTCATACATCAGCCAGCTCTTTGGGCGGTAATAATCCCTATTTAATTCTTTTTAACATCTCTTTGAATTCTTTGGTGCCGGCTTTTTTCAAAATCTGATAGGTGACGGTCTCGGTAGAGGTAATCAATGCTCCAGCTCCCCTCATCAACTCAAGTCCAATGCGCCAGTTTTCATCGGTTCTTGAATCGACCGCATCCTGAGGCACATGGATTTTATAGCCTTTCTCGAGGAGTGAGATACAAGTCATGAAGATACAGATATGAGATTCCACGCCCATTAAAATGATATTCGTCAGGTCTTCTGACTCAAGGCGGGTATTGAATGAATCAACGTCACAACAATTGAAATGCAATTTTTCGATGGGATTGTAGGAGGACAAGGCCTCTTTTATTTCAGGCAGCGTCGAACCGAGCCATTTAGGGTATTGTTCTGTCAGAACGATGGGAAGGTTGTATAACTTTGAAAGATGGAGTAGCCGGAGTATGTTCTCAGTGACTGTTTCTTTTCGTCCCATAACCGGCATGAGTTTCTCCTGTACGTCCAGGAGCACAACCCCGGTATTATCAGCGCTAAGTAGAGAAGTCGTCATAACAGAAGGCATTGTAGTTTAGCATGCCTTTTATTGTCAAGCCTCCGAAGGAGGGAGCAACGGTTCTGATTCCGCTAAGGTTAGTTTTCTCCCCTTGCTAATTTATGACAGGCGCCGCAGGCCCCAAGCATTTTACCCCTTTGAGCTTCAAGGGCTGCTTTGTCGTTCGATTTGGACAATCTCATCAGTGCTTGAGCCTCTCTCTTCAGGTTTTCGAAGGCTGCCCCTACATCCGGCAGTCCGCCTTTATAATAATATTTAGACCCCTGCACTGGATAGACATCCGCGTAGGTCTCTTCATAGGCCAATGGAAAGAAGGTCGCCAGGGCCGCAATGCTCCCGGCGTTGGCGGCAACGCCTTTAAAATTTCCAGTTTTTATTTTTCCGGTAAGATCCCCCACATTTGCCCCCAGCATTTTCATGGCGAATTTTCGGGCGGCTACGATTTGAGAGGGTGAGTTTTGTCCTTTTTTCAAGATTGTCTGGGCAAAAATCGATGCTGATACGACCAAAACTAAAACAATTGAACTTAAAATAATTAAACTTTTCTCATGCATGATGCCCCTCCTTCCGACCTTTTCAGTGTAGGATAAAAAAACATCTCCGGATGGACAATAGGGTGAATCCCTTATTTATTCAGAAAAAAGACCTGAATTCAGACCGGTTGCAACTTTCCTTCACCATTCACCGCTTCTCCAAAGCATATTTTCAGCGGAAAAGGGGGCCGCCCCTTCTCCAAAGCATATCTTCAGCGGAAAAGGGGGCCGCCCCTTCTCCAAAGCATATCTTCAGCGGAAAAGGGGGCCGCCCCTTCTCCAAAGCATATCTTCAGCGGAAAAGGGGGCCGTCCCTTCTCCAAAACATATCTTCAGTGGAGAAGAGGAACCTGGGGGCAGGCCAAACGGCCACGGAAAGTTCCGCCATCTTCATCAGGATACCCCGCACGGGAGTGCTGAGGCGATACTCCACGGAAACGGCCGCTCAAAAACAGGCTTTATGCCCCTTTGAGTCAGAGCATACAAGCTGTCTTTCATCTTTACACAGGCCTGAATTTTACTTATACTCCTTATTACAATTTAATCGGGTAAAAATAGGATGCCTGAATCTTGCCTATGCAAATTAAAAGTATTTATAGACAAATAGATTACAAAGCGTAATAAACAATTGAATCAGGTAAATTCTTATATAATAAGCGGCTGTTCATACAAAGGGGGATGCGTGAAACGAATATCGCGCTTTCAAAATTCAAGCAGAAATTCTTCCAATCTGGAGGTGCCCCGTGATTAAACTCCATATTCTGAACGGACCCGATGAAGGCAGCGTTCGTGAACTAAAAGGGGAAATCATGCACATTGGAAGGTCTCCTGAATGCGATATTCAGTTTCACGACAGTTTCCTTTCACGCCAACATATCAAGGTCATGAGGAAGGAAAAGCAATATTTCATAAAGGATCTCGACAGTCGTAACGGCACTTTCATCAGGGGCAAGAGAATCAACTCCGGCAAAGAGATCAGGGTAGAGGACGGACTACCCGTCTGTATCGGCAACATCGTTTTTTCTTTGGGGTTACCCTATTCGGGCGATATCCAAGGCATCCTGGAATCGACCGAATTATCCAATGAACTGGGGGAAACAGGGATGTTTTTTAGACCTGTTGATCTCAGTGAAAACCTGGAACTGATGTATAAAGTGGCCAGCACTTTGATGCAGACATTGGACATCAATGAGACCTTAAAGAAGATCTTGATTTACATTTTTGATTTCTTGAAAGGCGTTCACAGAGGGGCCATTATTCTGTTTGATCGAAAGACCGGGAAAGTAACGGAAGTCATCTCCAGAACCGCAGAGGGTGACGGTAAAAAATCCAAGATATACAGCAAAACAATCGTAGAACGGGTGATGAAAACGGGCAAACCCGTGGTGATGTCCGACACACTCAAAAAAGCTGAATCGGATCCTTCGGAAAGCATGAAGATCATGAAAATCAGGTCTGTCATGTGTGTCCCATTGATCAGTCGATCACGGGCCCGGGGCGTTATTTATGTGGATTCCATCGGCAAACCTTATGGATTTCGAAAGGAGGATCTCTCTCTGCTGACGGCTCTGAGTGGTCCCTCGGCGGTTGCCATAGAGAACGCATTGCTCTACTCCAGAAGCAAGAGAGCAGAAGAAGCCTTGACGAAAGCACACAGCGACCTGGAAGATCGGGTTCGGTCGCGGACGGATGAACTCTCAAAGACCAATGCCCTACTTAAACAGGAGATCAATGTAAGAAAGCGTGTTGATGAGGCGTTGAGGGAGTCGGAAGAGAAATATCGACTCCTGGTTGAGAACGCAAATGAAGCCATTTTTATCGGCCAGGACGAGGTCGTAAAATTTACCAACCCGAAGACTCTGGAAATGACAGGATATTCTGCTGGAGAATTGGCGAAAATACCTTTTATCAATCTTGTCAACGTGGATGACAGAGAAATATTCCTCAATCGACAACGGAGGTTGAAAGGGGAGGACATTGTCATTCCCTACTCATTCAGGATAAAGAATAGGTCGGGTGAGGAATTATGGGTACAGCTGAATGTCGTACTTATCACCTGGGAAGGGAAACCGGCCACCCTGAATTTTCTCAGTGAAATTACCCACCAGAAAGCCCTGGAATCCCAATTCCAACAGGCCCAGAGGTTGGAAGCCTTAGGGACACTTGCCGGGGGTATTGCACATGATTTTAACAACCTGCTTATGGGGATCCAAGGAAATATTTCACTGGCCCTCTTTCATAAGAATGAGAGCCATCCCGATTATGAAAAATTAAAAGCGGTTGAAGAATATATCCGAAATGGGGCCGAACTCACCAAGCAGCTTTTGGGGCTTGCCAGGGGAGGGAAATATGAAGTCAGGCCCATTGATCTGAACGGTATCATTAAAAAAAGTTCCGATATGTTCGGACGAACAAAGAAAGAGATTTCCATTCATTCTAAATTTCAGGAAAAAATCTGGACCGTGGAAGCGGATCAGGGCCAGATTGAACAAGTGTTGCTGAATCTATGTATCAATGCTTGGCAAGCCATGCCCCAAGGGGGCGAGTTGTTTATTAACACGAAGAATGCGACGTTAGATGATTACTACGCAAGTCTAAACGGCATCGATCCCGGCAAGTATGTTCAGGTGTCTGTGAGGGATACCGGCATGGGCATCGATAGCAGTAATCAGGAAAAAATATTTGATCCCTTCTTTACCACCAAACAGAGGGGCAGGGGGACAGGATTGGGTCTGGCCGCTTCTTATGGCATTATCAAAAACCATGGTGGGATCTTAAAGGTTCAAAGTGAGAAAGGAAAAGGAACAACTTTTAATATCTATTTGCCGTCTTCTGAAAAAAAAGTCCTGGTTGAAAAGGAATCAGGAGAAGATGCCAAGGCAGGTTCCGGGATCATTCTACTCGTCGATGATGAGGACATGATCATCCGGGTCGGCAGGCAGATGCTTGAAGCATTGGGATACCAGGTCATAGAGGCCAGAAGCGGGAAAGAGGCAGTCGAAGTCTATCGGGAAAATCAAGATAGGATCCAGGTTATCATCCTCGACGTAATCATGCCGGACATGGATGGAAGCGAGACCTTCGACCTCCTAAAAGAGATCGACCCTGATGTAAAAGTTCTTCTGGCAAGTGGTTACAGTATTGACGGCAAGGCCGGTGAGATA
>JAQYVK010000029.1 GCA_030145585.1 Desulfatiglandales bacterium
CAAGAAAAATGCCGAGAAGAAAAAAAAGACCCAGAAGGGAAGCGATTGTTCTAACAGAAGTTCTCATCCGACTAGTTACCACAAAAAAGAAATAATAATAGTGTATCCTGAGTTATTTCCTGAGTCAATAAAACGGTGAACCGTAAACAGTTTACTATTTAATTCACCTCTATAAAGTGTGTATGAATTTTTCAAAAACATTTTATTCCGGTGCGAGTGCGAGACGGGTGAAACATTGCGACAGGTGGATCAGTAAAGGAGGGAGGGTGGGATGTAATCTAAGAGAAGTGTGGGATCGATCCCCAGGTGTTTAAGGGGCATTCGTTGCACAGCGGTTTTCTCCGGCAATATTCTTTTCCGGTCCTCACGATCAGGGCGTGAAATTCGTTGAAAAGGTCGGGGTCATCAGGGAGATGATCCATAAAGAAGGTTTGTAATTCATCATAGGTTGCCTGATCGTCTATCATACTATGTCGGCTCAAGATTCGATGGGTGTACGTGTCAATAACAAATATGGGCCGGCCAGCGGCGTAGAGAAGAATACTGTCCGCAGTTTCAGGGCCTATTCCCTTAACCGACAAGAGTCCTTCTCGGAGGACCCCGGTCTCTTCCCCTAACAAACCATCCAGATCCCCATCGTATCGATCAACAATAAAATCGATTAAATTCTTCAAGCGCTTTGCTTTGACATTATAATATCCCACCGGCCTGATCATTTCAGCCAGTTCAGGAATAGACAGTGATGTAATGCCTTTTAGGGAGAGCAAATGCAGATCTTTTAAATGCTTCAGGACCTTTTCCACATTTTTCCAGTTTGTATTCTGGGTAAAGATGGCCCCGATCATCATTTCCAGTGCCGTTTCACCAGGCCACCATTCCTGGGGCCCGAAACGGTCCAAAAGGAGTTGAAACATGTCCATCAGTTTCCGGCCGGTCGTATTTTGCAAGAGTTTTGCCCCCGCTTTATTGTCTTGACAGGTCAAGCAAGATACCTTAGATTTTGGCGTCGTGTCAACGAGACGAAGTTGGTTGTCGTCAAATCCGCCCCACGCGGATTTTTTTATCCGTGGGCACATGGTATCAAGGTGCGCAAGGAAAGAATGCTGGCACAAAAATTGCTCCATGTTGAAATGAACGAAAAGGTTTAAACTGGAACAAAGTCATGTCACCGAATCAAAAACTCTCACATACGCGCAACATAGGCATCATTGCCCATATTGACGCCGGTAAGACAACGATCACTGAGCGAATACTCTACTATACCGGCCGTGTGCATAGAATGGGAGAGGTCCACAATGGTGAGGCGACCATGGACTGGATGCAGGAAGAAAAAGAGCGAGGCATCACGATAACCTCAGCCGTCACCTCCTGCAACTGGGAAGGACACACCCTTAACATTATTGATACGCCCGGTCACGTGGATTTCACTATCGAGGTGGAAAGATCTTTGAGGGTACTTGATGGGGCCATTGGTGTGTTCAGCGCTGTTGAGGGGGTGGAGCCTCAATCGGAAACTGTCTGGCACCAGGCTGATCGGTATAAAGTCCCAAAAATCGCCTTCATCAATAAAATGGATCGAATCGGGGCTGACTTTTTTCGTACCGTTGGGATGATCAAAGATCGCCTTAGAGCCCGGCCCATGATCCTTCAATTGCCGTGGGGTGCCGAAGAAAATTTCATGGGTATCATCGACCTGCTGGAAATGAAGGCCATCACATGGGAAGAGGAGACCCTGGGTGCGGAATATGAGGAAACGCCCATACCTTCCGAGCTCGAGGAAGAAGCCTTCAAATACAGAGAAATTTTAGTAGAAGCCCTGGCGGATCAAGATGATGCCATCATGGAAAAATACCTCTCTGAAGAGGAAATAGATATAAAAATGTTAAAACAGGCCATTCGCACAGCGACCGTTGATTTGAAAGCGGTTCCTATTCTTTGCGGGTCAGCCCTGCGTAACAAGGGGATACAACCTCTTCTGAATTGGATTGTGGATTGTCTTCCCGCCCCACCCGACATTCCACCCATTGTCGGACACGTTCCGAAATCGGGGAAAAAAGAATCCCGTCCGGCTCATCTGAAAGGTCCTTTTTCGGCCCTGGCTTTTAAGGTGATCATGGATCAGGGGAGGAAGATGACCTACATCCGGATATATTCCGGCACTATCAGGGTAGGGCAGATGGTTTACAACCCTGGTAAAAATGTGAAGGAAAAGCTGGCCCGTCTTTTAAGAATGCATTCCAATAAGAGAGAACGGATGGATCAGGCTTCTGCAGGGGAGATCGTTGCTGTCATGGGGTTGAAGCTGTCAACAACAGGCGATACCCTCTGCAGCGAGGACAAACCCATTCTGTTGGAACCCATCCAATTTAATGAGCCCGTTATTTCTATCGCCGTTGAAACCAAACAGGTTCAGGATCAGGACAGACTCGTAGACGCCTTAGGGAAATTAATGGATGAAGATCCTACCTTTAAATACAGAATTGATGAAGAGACAGGGCAGACCATTATCTCCGGTATGGGAGAATTGCACCTGGAAATTATTATCGGGAGGATCAAAAGAGAATTTTTCGTAGACACGAATCAGGGAAAACCCCAGGTCGTTTATCGGGAGACTGTACAGAAAACGGTGCGCCATGAAGAAATCTTTCAAAGGGAACTGGCCGGGCAGCAACACTTTGCCGGTGTAAAGATTGAGATATCTCCCCTGCCGCGTGGTCGAGGCAACCGTTTCGTTGACCGGTGCGAAAGTCCCGAGCTCACTGAAGACTTTCTCGATGCCATAAAAGAAGGGATTGAGGACGCGACCGGTAGCGGGGATCTCATGGGCTACCCTGTCATCGATGTGGAAGCGGCCCTTCTCAAAGTCCAGATCAATGAGATGACCTCCGATACCATGGCCTTTCGAGTTGCGGCGTCAATGGCCTTTCGAAATGCCTTCAAGCAGGCCGATCCGATCCTCCTAGAGCCGATCATGAAGACCGACATTCTAATTCCCGAGGAATTCATGGGAGAAGTCATTGGTGACCTGAACTCGAGACTGGGCAAGATAGAACAGGTTACAACCAAAGGGCCGGTGCAGGACCTGACAGCAAAAGTGCCCCTTTCTAAAATGTTCGGGTACTCCACCGCACTTCGATCCGCCTCCCAAGGCCGCGGCACATTTTCTATGCAGTTTAGTCATTATGATAACGTTTAGTGATTTTAGGTATAAATTCAGCCACTAAGGCACAAAGACACTAAGATGCTTAAATAATTAAAAATTACTCACAAAAAGGAAAGGCGTCTAATTCCGA
>JAQYVK010000030.1 GCA_030145585.1 Desulfatiglandales bacterium
CGGTGAACCCCAAAGACTTCCTTGCACACCTTGGTTTAATCTGCTCCTACCTTTCTATGGGTCGAGAGGAGGAGGCCCGTGCACATGCTGCAGAGGTCCTCAGAATAGATCCCAATTTCTCTGTTGACAAAGCTGAACGGACGACCCCTTTGAAGAATAAGGATAAATTGAAGAGAATCATGGAACAATATCGAATGGCTGGGCTACCCAATTAGAGAGCCATGGCTTTGTTTGATAGATCATGGGCCCAGGGACTGCAATGCTAGTACAAGATATTGTGGTTCCTCTTGGCCGCTGAGAAGTTTCGTATTCTTGCCATAGTATAGCATTTTGATTTTCCAGGATTTTTTGAAGATTACATTCGCCAGTCTAAAATTTTGGGTTTTCATGGCCATTGACTCATGGCGGTATATCTGAATCTAGCATTAACGATTTGGAGCTCAGCGGCGCGGCCCAGAGCCACAACCACCACGAATGTTGCCTGAACGAGTGTATCGTTACGCCTGGCATTGACGATTCTAAAACCGGCAGGATCACGTCCGCCGCAGCGAGAGTTTGGCTGGCGCATCAGCCAAGAGAAGGCTGGAGAGACAGCTCTCAACCCTCCGACGCTCGCTTCACCTGCATGTCCAGCGCCTTCTGACAGTCTTCTACCGTGACTGTACTGCCGTCGAAAGGTTGCCCCCAGAAAACCTCAATTGATGAGAATGGCAATGGAAAGCCATATTTTCTCGGCCATCGCAACATGACAACTGGGCTCGCGCTCACTGCAAACGGGACCAGCATTGCCTCGCTCTCTCGAGCCACCTCTGGCAAACCTGGCTTGATTATCCCGTATGGTCCACCTGAGTCCGCGAATAACCCAACAACGTATGGTCCGCTTCTCAAGAAATCTACCAACTGATCTTTGGCGCGGATAGAGGACTGTCGCCGATACACCCATATCGAGTAGCCGAACCACGTCGTCGAGTGCTGGAGCATGCGAGACAGTATCCCATCGTGCCCGATAGGCATCGGCCGGATATCAGCGGGATAGTCCCGAAATGCACAGACGCTCAGCAACTCATATGCGTTCCACGTGTAGAAGATTATTGGCTTCGACCGCGCCCTTACAACTCGAGCAAGGCTCTCCAGATCCGGATTCCAACTTGTGTGAGCTGTCCGCCAGCCCGGAAAGACCCACGCCGCCACAGCCAAGTTGCAGACAGCAACCAATGGTACCGTAGCTCGATCGTACCAACGGTGATCGTGCGGCGACGCGGAATAGCGAATAGTGCCTCGCATGTTCGGATTAAAACTCCAAGGTCAGCTGCTTAGCATGGGACTCAGCCCCAGCTAACAAGGAATATGGAGAATTTTAATTCATTCCTGTTGGATATTACCAAAATACGAATTTTTTCTCTATGTTGACGAAACGAAGAATTATCAACAACTTTTTTAAAGTTAAGATTTGCCAAATCTATTATGCGCTCGAAATTGAAGTCTGATAACACTTACAATCCGTAATCATAACCCTATCAAATCCAATAAAATCAGGTTAAATTTTGATAAACCTGAAATGAATAAATAGGAAAGTTTTACTGTAAATTGATCCACTAATTGGAGCGAAAAATCATAGGATACAATCCGTAACATTGAATTTTCAGATTGTCATTTTTAACTGATTATGCTGATATGCCGATAACTTAAGCTGACCAAGGCGATTAATGATTACTAAAGATAATAAAACATCAGCCTTTGCCGTTTATCTTATCCTTCAGCAAAAAAGAGCATTTGAAAATGACAACACGCCTCGATCCCAGCATTAAGTCATCGCCTGTCTGAGGATTTCTACCTCTCCGTTCCTTCTTTTCTTTCACGCAGAATTTCCCGAAGCCTGAAATCAGCACGTCCTCTCCGGATTCAAGGGTCATTTTTATTGTCTTAAGAATGGACTCCATTAGATCAATGGATTGAGTTTTTGAACAGCCGCTATGATTACAGATGCTATCGACGATGCTGGCTTTGGTGAGGGACATGGCATGGACTCCATGTATAGAGGGTGTTTATGGGCTATTTGAAAATACTTCTAAAGCGAAATTACGGTTATTTTCTTAATTTGTCAAGGAATTATGGTAGTTATAGGGGGTTGAGAATTTTCGTCGATGCTTCGATTTTATTTAACTTTATGTAAGGTTACAAATGCCAGTCTAAAGCTTTTCAGAATTTCAAAACCATCCATTTATAACAGAAGTCTATTATCATCTTTGTCTTCCTGAGGCTTCACGAAGAGCCTTGAGAAATCCAGGATGTATTTGGTAACCTAAATCTTGAGCTTTTTTAACATCATCCCACGCCTTGTCATGCTGGCCTTTACCTTCACCATAGGCATTCCCCCGATTGTTGTAGGCGTCAGCATACCTCGGGTTTATCTCTATGGCCTTGCTGTAATCAGATATGGCCTTGTCATACTGGCGTTTCTTTTGATAGGCAATCCCCCGATTGTTGTAAGACTTAGCATCCAAACTCGTTTTTTGCGCTTCGGCATAACCCACAATAAAGAGAATAATTAAAACCCATAATGAAAGGATAGTCTTTATATTAATTCTTTTCATAATTTCCCTTACTTTTTAAAACTCCATCTATATAGGATTATAAATACTAAAGATGAACCACACATGATTTAACCTTAACGATAGACATATTTTGAGGTATTTTTCCAGACGTTCACTAAACAAGCTGCATAACATCATCTGTTGCACTTATTGGTTGAATTCAAGTAACATAACCAAATGATAGAGGTCAATTTTTGTAAAAAAAGGGAGGTATAGGGCCTAAAAATACCTATTTCTGGAACATTAAGGCAAAATATTCAGTAAGTTACCGTGGCCCGACCCCCCGAAACAACCGTAAATCGTCTGAAGGAGGTATCTCATGTCTATATCTGATTTCGTTTTTAATCTGACTCCAATGGTGGGGCTCGCAGTAAAGGTGGTAATCATTCTTGCCATCGCTATTGCACTCAATATTTTTCAGAAAAAGATGATTCCGAGGGTAATAATCGTGGGTATCCCGAAGGTCCGGGTAGAATCACGGGATCAGTTAGCCATCCGTGCCAAAGCAATGGCTTCTATCTTTATTAAAATTATCGCCATTATTATCTGGATCATTGCCATTGTGATGGTTCTGGGTGTTATTAAAGTAGATATTACCCCCTTGCTGGCGACACTCGGTGTTGCCAGTCTGGGACTTGGTTTTGCAGTTCAAAACATCATTCGCGACTATCTTCAGGGCCTCTTCATCGTAATGGAGGACTGGTACCGGATTGGTGATTGGGTTACCATTGCAGGAATGGAAGGCGAAGTTGAGAAAGTTAGTCCGAGGCGTACAGTTTTACGAGAAATAAATGGCACCATGCATGTGATACCCAATAGTCAGATACCATTTGCCAGTAATCAGACCAGAGACTGGGCACGGATCAATCTATATGTTACGGTGGCTTATAAAGAGGATATCAGCCATGTCTATCAAGTTATTAACGCGGTGTGCCAGGGACTGAAAGATGATCTCGATTTTGGAACGAACTTAACAACGACTCCGTCTGCGATGCGTGTCAGCGATCTTGGTGCCCGTGGCGTCGAGATTTGTATTCGGGGCTATACCAAACCTGGAGAACAGTGGGGGCTGACCGGAGAACTCCGCAAGCGGATCAAGAACCGTTTTGACCAGGAAGGTATCGAGATTCCCTGGCCTCACACTAAAGTCTATTTTGGAAACACACCGGAAATTACAGAAAACACCGGTTGCTGAACCAGTGGATGGTCAGACAACGCAAGTATTTCAGGACAGAAAGCCTATTAAAGATAGCGGTTTTTGATCAGTTCCGGCTTTAGGATCATGCGTTGAAATGAGAAAATATACATTTTAGATATATCCACCTATACACTTGACATATATACTTTATTCTTACGTCCCTGTCCTATTAAGTTATTATTTGATGGACGTCCCCTTGGTCCATGGTTCTTGTCCCGTTAGATTCGTATCTAGTATATAATGGGCCAGCGAGCTTGGGCATTACATCTTCGAAATTATAATTTTCCCACATTTCATCATACCAGCGTTTTAAAACGGTCTTGTTTTGTTCTTCGACTGACATAGAATTTTTCTCCTTATTAAATGTAAGAAGGATCAACTACATATTTTCAATTCAAGACACTGAAAATAGGCAACCTTATGGGCAAAATCCTATCTTATTTCTGATGGAAAGAGGTTTCAATTATAAAACCAATCATTGAAAAATGGGAAAGTGTATAATACCCAAATAATACTTCACTTTTTTCGAGTCCTTAAAACGTTAGACTTCTTGCCACATACTAAAATCTTATGAAACTATAGGTTTGAAACTGTAACCTTAAGGTTTTTAGGAACATCAGGAATTCATGTTTATAAAAGCAACAAAAAAACTTAACAAGGAGGTTTCAAGATGGATGTTGAAGATGGTAGCTGGCTTGAGAAAGACCGTCAATTGAAGAAAGAGATACATGGCGCAGAAAGATATTTGAACAAACCGAAAACCACACAGCGTCGGTTTGGCTAAAAACCTGTAGCTCCTTCTGTTACGTTGTCATAATAATCAAGGCACTTTCTTACGTATTTTCGCTTTTCAGAATAGTCACCCGGAAAGAAGCTTCGCTTGAATCCATAGGTGATACAATTTCTTAAAGTCTTTCCACTTAAAGGGAAGTTATTTATGGCAAGCATAATCTCCTTTGTGGCACTTGTTTTACTCACAGTCCGATTGTCAGTACAAAATACTGTGCAGATGTTCTTTTGAATCATTTTGCCAAAACTGTGGTTTTTTATGTCGTCTATTGACTGATTGGTCTGCAGATTACTTGTGAGACAGACCTCAATGGTTATACGTCTGTCAGCTATAAACTGGCCTAATTTTTCAATATATTTCTCCTTATCAACTATTTTTTTGTCTCTGATTTTTGACGCATCAAAAAGAAAATAACCATGGCCGATTCTGTCTGCATGGAGATCTGTTATCGCTTGAAAAATTGATTCCGGACCATATGCCTCTCCTGCATGTACTGTTTTGGGTAAAAATCCCTCATGGGCACACTGAAACGCCTCCCAGTGATTCGCAGCAGGATAACCCATTTCAGCTCCCGCAAGATCAAGGCCTGCTATGGGGATACCTGTTTTATCCCTGATTTTTAAAGCTCCTTTGGCAAGCTCCAAAGATGCTAGCCTGCTGACAATATGATCATCAGAGAAAGTAAATGATTTGATAAAATTATCATAGTAAGAAGACCAGTGGCCAAGATTTCTCATAGCACAGACAATGATACCATAATAAAAAGGCGGCTCTTCGCCATTTTTTATGACAGATCTGTTGTTAAACTCCGATTGAGCTTTTTCTAGGCCCTTATTAACTGCCATTAATACCATTTCCATATTCATATAATCATTGATGTGAAGCTGAGGAGCAAAGCGTGCCTCAAGATACCTTACTCCTTCATTTTGATTATCAATGGCCAACTCATAGGCTATCTGCTCAAGATATTCAGGTTTCTGCATTACAGCACAGGAATATTTGAATGTTGAGAGGTACTCTTCAAGATTGCGGTACTGATTCTTAAACAAAGTCTCATTCAACCCTTCTACAGTATAACTTGGAAGGTCGAGATTCTCCTTTTTTGCGATATCAATGATAGTTTCAGGGCGAATCGATCCATCTAGATGCACATGGAGGTCATTTTTGGGAATTTTTTTTATTATTTTTTCAAGATCTTTTTTGTTGAGATTCACTTCATTATTCATGAGAAATCCTTACTCCATTTGAGTTATATCAATTTTGTCCGGATTGAGCTGAAACATTATCCCTGCACAACATATGGTCATTCGCATTAAAAAGGATATTTTAGTTCATGCAACGAAAATACGGTGTAAAAGTCAAGAAGAATTAGTCTGATATACAATATGTTGGGGTCGGTTTCATAGGTCTAAAAGGAGAACATTCTTGCCAAATGCTAAAATCTACGAAAATTGCGGGATACATCTGGTAATCGAAAGCCTTGCTTTTCTTAATTTGCAGAAACTTGCCAATACATCAGCATTTCAATCGATTTAAAGACCTCTGATATATCTGACAGGTCCACGTTTGGCTCTAATGGTAGGTGACTATATTTGTCATGTCTATTCAGAGCTGAGATATAGGTTTCTAAAAAAGTTTGCCACGGTTTAAATGTATGGATCAACGAAAACTTGAGATAGGCAAAAAGCCTTATTTTTTTCTTCCAATAATCAAGGAGCGTCGAACGACCCCGAGGGTTCGGTTCTTTTGCATCCGCCTAACCTGGTTTGGTTTGAATCGTTGGGAAGACATGGGACAGTCGATGATGTGGGTGATTTTCCAACCTGAACTTCTCATGATGTCGATGTAGTCCGAAAGTAAAATACTCTGATCAGGATCTTCCTCCATCGCCCCAACGCCCTGAAAGTCCCTCCAGTCGGCATTTAGGAAGGCCATGGGTGCTTTCCTCTTTGATCCTTCTCTAGAAGCCATCTCAAAAATGCCAACTCGCTCTATCTCTGTGCGTCCTGCCGTCCTTACGGACGGCTTAGAAGAAGTTCCGACCTGTGCTCGGGATTCTTCAGATCCTTACACCGTCCCCTCCGGGGCGTAGGCCCCATGGGCCGGAGGCTTGACCTCGAACCATTTTTCTATTTTTGAGATGGCTTCTAAATGGGGGGAAGAAGTCCCGGAAGAATCGACGCTTTTTGGACCTCTTCGGAAATGTCCATCCGAATCGGAAGGTCATGATTCGGAAATGATAACCAATCCAAAGGTTTAGGGAGACTTTTGAAGATTTTGTCAACTTGTCCAACAAATTTGTTGGACATTTGTTTTGTTTTGGGTGAAGGCATATCGGGCAGGTGGGAGGCGCCTGAAGACGGCTATGATGAGCAAATTGTCCTTACGGAAGAGAAGAGAGATCTCCCCGCTGAAGAAGGGAGAAGTAGAGATACAGGCAATGCTAAAGGATTGGGGGAAAATTCGAATCCAAATCTTAGGGAGCTAAAATAACCTGGTCCTATTTCAAACCAAGACATAAGAAAAAGGACAGAGAAGTCTGCCTTTCTGCGGAAAAACACGGGCAGACACAAGGACTATGGGTTTTGATCACTGGTATCCGATCTTTTTATCAAGTCTGCGTTAGTAACCTCATCGTTATGACACTTAAGGCACCCGTGAAATCCGTAATGCGTGGACAGTGGGGCCTCATCAGGGTCACTTTCCTTACCATGGCATTCGAGGCATTCCTCGTCCTCAGTGAACCCCTCATGCTCCTCAGGTGTCAATCTGATCGAAGGACCGTGAAATCCAAAATAATAAAGGCCTGGTATACAGGCGCTTACGGTGATGATGAGAGCCAACAGAAAAACGCGCTTAACAAAAAAAACCATGACATCTACCCCTCTAAACTACCGTCCCGGATATAAATCCGGTTGTCAGCCAGTTCTATAATCTCCAGATCGTGAGTAGAAAAAACGATCGTGCACCCCTGTTCCCTTCCCATCTCGAACATGAACCGGATGAGGCTTCGACCCGTGTCCGAATCGAGGCTGGCTGTGGGTTCATCTGCCAAAAGCATTTTAGGCCAATGGGCCATTGCCCTCGCAACCGAGACACGTTGAATCTCCCCCCCTGAGAGTTCGTGCGGCAATGCGGCTCCGGCCTTGCTGAGACCGATTCTATGAAGCAGGGCCTCAATACGTTTTGCTTTTTTTTTGCCTTCAATGCCATTCAGCGCCAAGGGAAAGGCAATGTTTTCAAATACCGTCAAATAAGAAAGGAGGTTACCGTGCTGAAAAACGAAACCCACGTGCCGGCGTTGAAAAAGGCAAAGGGCCTTTCTTGAGAGGGCGGATAGATTAGAACCGAAGCAGGTCACAGATCCTTGCTCCGGACTTTCAAGGCCTCCTATACAGTTGAGCAGGGTGGTTTTCCCTGAACCCGATTTCCCGGTTATGGCCGTGATTGTCCCCTCCTCGATGTTCAAGGAGACCTCGTTCAGAGCCTTAACGTATCCTCGTCCGGATCGATATTCTTTTGTAACACTTTCGACTCTTATCATGGTTTCATACGATCCTCAAGACCTCTGCCGCCTTCTTCCGGGCCACAAGAACCGCCGGCCATATGGAAGATACGAGGCCGCACAGGAAAGCGACTACAGGGGGGGTGCACAAAGAATAAACATTCAGTCTAGGGATTATGACGCCTGATACGACGAAATAGGGATTATGAGATGTAAAAGTGGTGAGATCAATACCGCCCACCCTGTCAACAATAAATACGGCCAATATACCTATGATACTCCCAATAAAAGAGGCGACCAGATTCATCAAGATCACTTCTGTAACGATTAGGAGTGTCAGTTCCCAGGGCGTTACACCCATCGCTTTCATGACACCATACTCTCTCAAGTTCTTTAGGATAAATATGACAAACGCACAGGCAATTCCCAGAGAAACCACACCGAATACCAAGATCATGACGATACCCATGGATATGTTTTCCAAATCGATCAGTTGCCGGAGATCCGGCATCATTTCTCTCCATGATTTAAACTGGTAGGATTCAGGCAGTTCGTGGCGGTAGTTATTTATGACCGATTCGGCTTCGGCACCTTCTTTCAAAAAAACGGCCGCCGACCAGGTGTCAACCTTTACCGGAATTACAGAAATAGGGTAAAAGGCGATCCCCCGGTCAAGCTGATCAATGCCGGTCCTGTAAACACCCGAAACCGTCAACCGGACAGGAACAGCCCCGGTTCTAGGGTTGAACCGGAGGGTGTCTCCTACACTGATGTTTAAGTTTTCTGCCATGAGCTTGCTCAGAAAAATCTCTCGCTCACCATTTTGCAGGTATCTTCCCCGAATCGTCTTTTCAGGGATCGCAGTGCTTTTTTTCTCTTCGGAAGGCTGGACCCCGATCATCATCACCGTTTCGAGGCGGTCCTGATAAGATAGGATTCCCGGAATTGAATTTCGTTTGAGAACATTGGCCACCCCCTCCCTAATGAGGCTTTCCCTTCCCAACGATGCGGGTAGTGCAAAACCGGAAATGTGGCCTGAATATAGGCTGACAGAGTTTCGGATCATCGCATCATTAACCCCTACACTCAGGGATGAGAGGAAAATCAATGAAGCGACTGCTGTTAAAATCATGAAAGATAAGACAGCAGTGGAACGCCCCGACCGGAAAAGGAAGAGAGAAGCTGTTTTTATCCAGAACCGCAAGTACTTGAACCTCCTCCTTCGCATTCCGATATGAAACGATCTGCTCCGATTTTTTTTGAAAGAAATATCATGGTGGGCTCCACGAGACACTGGTGACTATCACTGAACAGGGCCTTCAGGCCCTTTTCAAGATAAGCCCGGGAAGCCTTTACAGCGGCTTGTAGCGCCCGAGGGAACTCGTGCAGTAGATCGGATTTTACTTTCAAGCCCGTGTCCGAAGCCATTAGGGCCTTAAACCGAGCCCATTCTTTAAAATCAGGGGCATGACGGATTAGGGAAATGATATAATTGTGACCCTTTTTTTGGGCATCTATCGGCAGATCGACCATATCGTCCATGATTTGGCATCCCATTCCGATTCGGTAAAGGGCGTCCATGAGAGAAGCAACATTTTCTTTCTCAAAATTCTCAATGCTTGAGGGTACCACCCATGGACTTTGAAAAAGAATTCCTGTTTTGTAGTGATGAACCAATCGAAGAATTTCGGTTGGTTCCAGTATCTTGTCGACTCCTCCTTCCTCTGAAGCCTCCTGTACGCCACTCTTGATAAGTGCACGTAGTGAGGAGGCACTGGCAGAGATAATCTGCTCGTAACTGAATCCCTCCTCTTTGCGTTTCCTCAGAAGAATTTGAAAGAGGACACGATCAGAGACCATGATGTCAATGATCGACCGGAAGCGTACTCCCTGTTTGGGAAGACTCGTTGCAAGGGTTCTCTTGTACTCATCGTCCAGGATATTGTCGCATCCGGTCACCATCCCTCGCAGGCATTGGTTGACGGCACTATACAGGATGCGACGTGATCGGGGAATATCCGCCCTTTTGTATGAATAAATAAAGAGTGCGGAAAAGAAATTCTTATCGATGGAGAAAAAATCATCCGGAGGATCGAGAAGATCGACGCCGCTCCCCCGGAGAATATCCCCAGCTGTCGACCAGTAGAGGGAAAGGGCTGAAGAGAGTTCATCTTCCAATGTTGAAAAAAGATCAGGCGCCCCCTCCTTGTCGGTATGATTGGTGATATTCCTGACTGCTTCAATCCGGCTCATCGGATTTCCTTTCAGGTTTGCGACTTTCAAAGACCGCGATATATCCGAAATAGGTGGAAATATGATTCGGAGGAAGAAAGCCCGTTTTTACAATGAGAGATGGAAGAACCCCCCTAATGTTCTCCCCGATTTGCGGTTGCCAGAAAAACCAGCGGGCAATGTGGGAGACCAACGCCCCCATCCGGGTGGTGGGGGTATGCATATCGGAAATAATAAGCCTGCCCCCCTGCCGGAGTACTCGAAAGGCCTCCAAAAGAGCCTTTTCTTTCAGATCCAAGGGAACGTGATGGAAAAAAAGACTTGAAACAACGGCATCAAAAGAAGCATCCTAGAAAGGCAGACTTTCAGCCGCGACTACTTCGCTCCGGCAGGTGTCGCTGCCCCTCTTCTTGCCGGCAACGCGAATCATTTTTGCGGCTGCATCTATTCCAACCGATACCCCTCCGGCTTCTGTCTTCAACTGATCTGCAATCATTCTCGTCAATACGCCGGTGCCACAACCCAGGTCGAGGACCCTGTCCGATTCTTCAAGGTTGAGCAGGGAAACGATCTGTTGATCATAGGCCGCCTGCTTCCCAAGCAATAGAATGGGTTCAAAAAAATCATAGACAAAAGCGGCGTGGTCTAGGGTTCTACCGCGGGTTGGAACTGATAAGGATTGCTTCTTCATCTAAATCAACCAG
>JAQYVK010000031.1 GCA_030145585.1 Desulfatiglandales bacterium
CCGTTGGGTCAGTCCCTTGAGGGCATTGTGGTGGCCAAGATATTATCGGTCTCAAACCATCCCAAAGCCGATCGCCTGTTTATCTGCCACGTGGACACCGGAGGCAAAGAAGTGCCCGTGGTTTGTAGTGCCCCGAACTTAGAAGCAGGGGCACTGGTCCCGTTGGCTCCACCCGGGACGAAGTTGCCGGTTGGACAAATCGTTGAAGAGAGCCGGATCAGGGGAGAGCTCTCCGTGGGGATGCTCTTGGCTGAGGATGAAATGGCCCTTACCGACGATCATACCGGTATTATGGTTCTACCCTCCGACTTGACTCCAGGCACAGAGATCTCAACAGCACTTTCATTAGAGGACTGGGCATTGGAGGTCAGCATCGCTCCGAATCGGCCTGACTGTGCGTCTGTTATGGGCATTGCCAGAGAGATCGCGGCACTAACCGGGCAGACTCTCCACAAACCTGACATCACCATTGAAGAAGAAGACTCACAGATCGAAGATCTTGCCAAGGTAACCCTTTTGGATACAAAAGGGTGTCCACGGTATGCTGCCGGTCTGATTCGGGGTGTCGAACTGAAGCCCTCTCCCTATTGGATGCGATATCGTCTTTTTGTGAGCGGAGTGAGAAGTATCAACAATGTGGTCGATATCAGCAATTATGTGCTCCTTGAAATGGGACAACCGCTTCATGCTTTTGATTATGACCGACTTGGGGGCAATCAAATCGTCGTGCGAAGAGCAGGAAAGGGCGAAACTTTTACGACACTGGATGGCCAAACGCGGACCTTGAACGAAGAAATCCTCATGATATGCGATGCCGAGAGATCTGTGGCCCTAGCAGGAATCATGGGGGGACTCAACTCGGAGATCTTTGCGGGCTCTAAAAACGTCCTGGTGGAGAGTGCCTATTTTGACCCCATAGTCATTCGACGGGGCGCAAAAAGCCTGGGGCTTTCGACGGAGGCATCCTACCGCTTTGAAAGGGGTGTTGATGTTGAAGGGGTGATCAATGCACTCAACCGGTCTTTGATGCTGATATCTCGTCTGGCAGGAGGCAAAATCGCTCTGGGGGTCATTGATAATTATCCCGAACCTTTTCATCCTCCGGTGATTGATCTGAGGGTCGACCAGACGAATCGTTTTCTTGGGACATCGATTGCACGGGAACCCATGATGGGCTATTTGGGGGCTCTTGAAATGAAGGTGGTGGACGGGAATGACGATAATCACCTTCAAGTCACACCGCCGAGCTTTCGTGTAGACATCACCCGAGAGATTGATCTGATAGAAGAAGTGGCGAGACTGGAGGGATATGATAATATACCAGTGACCTTTCCACCCATCAGACCATCAGATGAGAAGGATGCTTCTGATCTGGGTCTCGGTAACAGGGCGAGGGAAACGATGATTGGTTTCGGGTTCGCCGAAATCATTTCTTATAGTTTCATTTCACCAGATTCTACGGATTTGCTCGGTGTGGAACCGAACAGTAAGCTCAGTTCTTTTGTAAAATTACGCAATCCTTTGAGTGTTGATCAATCGGTTATGAGAACATCTCTCTTGCCCGGGCTGCTCTCCGCCATCAAAACGAACCTTTCTCATGGTGAAGAAGACCTTAAAATATTTGAGTGGGGAAAAGTTTTTTTCAAGGGAGAGGATGAGGGCTTACCCCAGGAGGAAATTTTTTTGGCTGCAGCTATAGCGGGCCTCTCCAATGAGCAGGATTGGTATCGAAAAGAGAGAAAGGTGGATTTTTTTGACATCAAAGGTGTGGCTGAAGGTCTGTTAAAGGGTTTGGGCTTGCAGGGATTTCAATTCCAAAAAGGTAAAGGAATTCCCGGATATCACCCTGAGTGTTCAGCGGACATAACTGTCTCAGGTTCTAAGATCGGGAGGTTGGGGCAAATGTCTCCAGCAGTCCTTGAGAGTTATGACTTGAGGGTCGAGAATGTCTATGTTTTAGATTTGGATCTCATGGCCGTTTCGGATAAAATCCAGAAAAACCAATTTAGGCCTTTCGCAAAATTCCCGGCCGTATTCAGGGATATTTCAGTCATCGTCGGAAGACAAATCGAAAGTACTAAACTTCAGGAGATCATTGAAAAGGAGGGCGGAGATCTGGTTGAATCGGTCTCTATTTACGATGTATACGAAGGAAAAAAAATGGATCCCTCGGAGAAGGCTCTGACATTTAAAATCTGTTACAGGTCAAAAAAAGGCACCTTGGACGGTCAAGAGGTCAACCGGCTTCACGAGAACATTATTGAAAAATTGGCACGGAAGGCGGGTGGCCGATTGAGAGAGGGTTGAGATTACCATGAAGCTCCCTGAAAACAAGCGATATTTTCGGATAGGCGAAGTAAGTCGGATCATTGGTGTTGAACCCTACGTGCTCAGGTACTGGGAAAGTGAATTCCCACAGATTAGACCTCGCAGGGCGGATACCAATCAGAGGACCTACCAGAAAAAAGATCTGGAGGTCATCATGGAAATCAAACGGCTTTTGTATGAAGAAAAACTGACCATTGAAGGCGCGAGAAAGAGATTAACCAGAAAAAAGAGAAAGGGTGTGTCACTTGATCGAACCTTCATCGAGGGGATAAAATCAGAGCTACAGGATATTCTCAAGCTTTTGGAAAACTCCCAAACTGAACGTAAGTAAAGAATCCTCGCCCGGAGGACGTGGCCTTTATTTGCCCCCTAAAAGGGTGCTGCCAATAGGAAATATTGGATTTTTAATTTCAAATGCCAAAGCTCAAATGTCAAATGAATGTCAAAGACCAAAATCCAAAAATGTGATCGGCTTGACCTTAAAAAACCGGAATACCTCGTGCCATGCACGAGACTGAATGGCCAAAGGGATTTGAGCGCGGAATCCCCAAATTGAACCGGCGTTGGCTTTCTTTCGGAAAGCAGTTTTCAGGAGGGAAAGCCGCTTTCTGCAAAGCAACCGGCCGTCCCAGGGGACGGCAGAAGAAGCCCCGACCATTGGTCGGGATTTTTCACGGAATCATTTAGGCATTTAATCATTTGGATTTGATTTGTCATTTGGATTTTGACATTTGTCATTCTAATCCCGGAATTATTACCTCTGCGTCATAGCCGTTGATCTCTGACCACGCCCGGGGGACGTGGTTTTTGAAGCTTAAATAAATTCGAGAAAGACCCCCTTGAACCCTATAGTTACTCCAACGCTCGCTTCGCCCTCGATGTCTTAGATCAGTCCATAGTCAACTTTCCCTCAATCAGAGTCACAGTTAAAGATTTCAGGCGGTACCTTGCTAATTAGGCGTGACCCCGATTCCGTCACCAGGAAGACACTTTCTATACCTGCTATAAATTCATCCTGAAAAACAATCTTGGGCTCCAGTGCAATGGTCATACCCGGTTCCAGATGTTCCTCACGATCTTTAGAAATGAAGGGCGGCTCTATCAACTCAAGCCCAATACCGTGACCGACAAAAGTTACTTTATGTCCAGGGGGTCCGAGATAGGTTTCGGCATATCCCAAGGATGTGGCCAAGTCCTCGGCATGTTGGAACAGTGCCGCCATGGTGACCCCCGGTCTTACCTTTTCCAGGACCCCATTATGAATATCTATAGCCGCCAGGCAGGCATTCAGCGCCCGATCAGGCATGGAACCCATGACGAACATTCTCGTTTCATCCAAATGGTAGCCGTTCAAAACCGTACCAAAGTCAATCATGATAGGTTCGTTTTTGGCCAATGGCTTCCTTCCAGCACCGCAAGGAAAAGCGGCCGAAGTTCCCTCACCGCTAGAGGGTGAATCCAGAAGGCCGACTATGCCTCCGCTTTTACCGCTCAGGATGTGCCAGGGATAACCCTCGGTCTGATAATCCCTGACACGCAGCCCGGCTCCATGCCCCATTTTTCTTGAGAAAGTCTCGATCAACCCTGCGAATTCTATTTCCGAGAGCCCAGATTGTATGGCTCCCTTCATATATTCAAATGTCTCCAATGAGAGGTCGGCGGTCTTTTCCATCCTGTCAATTTCCCAAGCGGATTTGATCGTCCGGGTTCTCAGGATGAGGGGAGACCCATCCACGCACTTCTGTTCGGGGAAAAGACTACGGTAAAATTTGAAGTCCGTGACCGGAACCACATCCAGTTCAAAGCCCAAGACCTCCGGTAAACGGCCATAGAAATCTGAGATCAAACGGGGGATTTCCTTTATAGACTTAATTTCAACAAGGTTTTTCAGGGGGGTTTCTTGGCTTGCCCTCGGCATGTACTTCCTGATGCACAAGAGAGGTTCCCCTTCGGCCGGCATATAGAGAAACCCGTTCTGAGCGGTCCCGGAGAAGTAAAAAAGGTCAACCCTCTGAACGATAAAAAGCCCGCCGATATCGCTCATTTGTAATTCGTTTTGGATCCTTACCCTCCGCCTTTCAATCTCACTGGCGGGTACCTTGAATTTTTCCACCATGTCCATCCGATGTCACTCCCTTCACATCACGCCTCCGGGTCGAGTCTCAAAAAATAAACCCCCATCCCATGAATGCTTCTCCAAGATTTTGAGGATAAAATAAGCCTCTGTGAATGAGAGAAGGCGGATGGAAGAACCGAATCGACCCCATTGTATCTCAAGCTTGATATCATTAAATGAAACATGAAGGCAAGACCCTTGTCGTCCTGCGGAAAGCGAGAAGAAGCCCGACCGTTGGTCGGGCTTCTTAGCGATACTTATTAATCGTTGACAGCCGAGCCCACACCCCTTAAATACATAAAGAAGCCATATGGGGAAAAGATTAATAAACAAAACTTCAGTACTCCAACACGCCCATAAACTAATTAGAAATATCAAGAATTGATAAACAAAATTTCAATAGGCTGAAAAGATAATCTCAACTAATAATATCATGGAGGAGAATCAGATGGGAGAGAGAAAAGCGTTTCAAACCGATAAAGCGGCGGTCACCGGAGGCCCTTATTCCCAAGCAATCATTCATGAGGGCCTGATCTATGTCTCCGGCCAAGGTCCGATGGATCCTGAGACCAACGAGCTCAAGTTGGGAACGATTGAAGAAGAAGCGGAACTGACGCTGGAAAATCTTCGAACTATTTTGGAAGAGGCGGGCTCGTCTCTGGATCGAGCTCTAAAGGTAACCGTGTTCCTTATTGACATGGAGGAATTCGGCCGATTCAACGAGGTCTATAGAAGGTATTTTCAGAAGGATCTCCCTGCCAGGACCTGTATCCAGGCAGCTAAACTGCCTGGGGCGTTTCGAGTCGAGATCGATGCCATTGCTGCGCTTTGAAACACACTGATTGTGGTGCTCAAAGAAACTCAAATTTTAAAATTGTATCATTTCGTTTTTGAATTAGAGTCGGTTGTCTTTGCCAATAGGGTATTACGATGAATGCCGAGGATCTCGGCAGCTTTTGTCCTGTTACCGTCGACTTGGTGAAGGACGTCGTATATATAATCTTTCTCGAAGGCAGTCACCGCCTCTTTTAGGGTCGTCTCCTTTATCGTGCTTTCCGTCATATGAAAAGGAGAGATATCCTCCGACTGGATGACCGGGTTTTTTGCTATAGTAAAGGACCTCTCCACCAAATTTTGAAGCTCCCTGACATTTCCGGGCCAGTCGTATTCCATTAAATGTTTAACGGTCTTTTTGGAAAACTTTTTCACCGGTTTTCCAGTATTTTTGGCATTGAATTCCAAAAAATGATTCAAAAGCAAAGGAATATCCGATTTTCTATCACGCAAAGGGGGGAGGTTGATTGGGAAGACATTGAGGCGATAAAATAGATCCTCACGAAATTTCCCTTGAGAGATCAATTCGCGAGGGTCTTGGTTTGAAGCGGCAAGAAACCTGACATCCGCATTGATGAGCTTGGTGCTTCCCACTTTTTCAAACTCCTTTTCCTGGATGGCACGGAGGAGTTTGGCCTGCATGCTGATGTCCAGGGTATCAATATCATCCAGGAAGGCTGTTCCCATATTCGCCATTTCAAGTTTTCCAATATGGCTGTTGGTGGCCCCTGTGAAGGCGCCTTTGGAATGCCCAAAGACCGTGCTCTCCATAAGATTGGAGGGTATGGCGGCACAGTTGACGACCACAAAAGGTTGATGGTTCCTTGGGCTGAGATTATGTATGGCGCGAGCAACCAATTCTTTACCCGTCCCGCTTTCTCCCTGAATAAAGACGGCACTGTTATTCCCTGAAATGGTTGATATAAGTTCAAAGATCTTTTTTATCTTTTCATCTTCGCCGATGAATTCCTTAAATGGATGATATCTTTCCAATTCATTTCTGAGATAAGTCACCTCCCTGACAAGATGGTTTTTCTCTAAGGCCCGGTCGATCACATTGATGATGTCCTCAACCGTAAAGGGTTTGATGATGTATTGATAAGCCCCCAATTTGATGGCTTTAACAGCTGTTTGGATCTCTTTAACACCGGTTACCATAATGATTTCCGTATTTGGATCCATCCCTTTGAGTCTTTCAAGCAATTCAATGCCGTTTATATCGGGCAGAAGGATGTCCAGCAATATCAAATCCACAGGGTTGTTTTTAAAAATTTCAAGTGCCTCTTCCCCAGTTTCCGCAAGAAGGACATGATATCCGTCCTTCAGGATCATTTTAAATGACTCCCTAATTCCCTTTTCATCGTCAACAACGAGAACAGTCGCCTTTGTGTCCATTCTCTTCCTCCCTGTTTGGCCGTCCGGCCGAAAGTCTCTTTCGGCAGAGCGGCGGCTTTCTGGATCTATATCATCATATTAAAAACAGTTTCGTCAAGGGCCTGTTTTTGACCTTAGTCGACTTGCACAAAAGTGTCAAAGGGATGTCAAAATTTTGTCGTAAAAATGAGGTAACAGATCTCTTATTCATAGAAAAAAATAGAGGCGGGATTTTCTGGTTTATTTCTGAAAACAGGGTGACTGTTTGGCTAAGGATAAAATAATGTTATTACAGTTATATGGGCTTATATATTAAAGTGTAAGATTAGGTATATAAAGTTTTAATGAAAACGAACCGAATAATAATCCAGTTGCGGAGAAACTGGCATGTAACTTGTACATACGTAACAACGGACAAATGTCTGTACAGAATTTTGACGGGAACAGGAGTCGTATTAAATGGGAATAGGGTTGAGTTCTTTGTTGCAGAGTCAGTCAAATATCTTTATCTACCAAAGACTGGGGTGGAAATTCGCCTTTTATTATACGACTGTTTTAGGAGGATTATACTTTTTCTTCAACAAAAAGGATAAACAGAAGATCAAAGAAAGCATTCATTCCGTCTTTTCCGGCTTGAAAAACCCTTCTGAAAAAGAATCCATTACCCTTGATGTGTTCAGGGGTATCATTTTACATTATTATGAGAAACTTTTTAATGCCTTTTCCTCTGTAGAAACACTTAAAACATTTTATAAAATACATATGAAAAATGAAGGCATGACCCCCATCGAACAAGGGCTATCAAAGGGTAATGGCGTCCTTTTAGTGACGGGTCATTTTGGGGGCGTTGAGTTCATACCAGGCTATCTGGCTGCCAACGATTTACCGGTAACCATTATTGTGCGATTTTCATCAAACATATTGCGGAACATATCCATTCAAAAGGCCAAAGAATTTTCTGCAAGAATCATCGATGTGGACAATACCCCCAATATCATGAAAGCCATTCTTGACAATTTGAAGGAAAATCGAATCGTGATCACCCAATGCGATGAGATCAGTGAATGGAAGTCTTATAAACATAACAAAGTCTCTTTTTTAGGTAAAAATATTCACTTAGATAGAACTATGGATATTTTAATAAGAAGGGCGAAGCCTGCGATTGTTTTCGGTCTCATGCATAGGGAAACCGACCATCGATATCGATTTATCACGACTTCCAGTGGCGAAATGGTAAAAAGACATTTACGGCCTGAAGATATGCCTATCAGCAAGTTGGCATTAAGTTTTCTCGAACAGTATATTTATAGGTATCCCAGGGAATGGTATCAGTGGAAACAATATGCTGATATCGTACCGGCTCCCCACCTTGGTTTGGAAGCTGAAAGATCTGCGTCCCTCTCGTTATTGAAAACCTCCTTTGATAACATTTCCTAATAAATTCATATGTGATAAAGATTGTACCCATGCAACTGCCTCTATTTCAAAGGAATTAATGAAAATATTGGGAGTATTGATTCAATTTAGCAAAAAACTGCATGATAATTCGAAGTCAAGCTAGTTTAGGCTTTCCGGCTGAAAGAGACTTTCAGCAAGAAAGCAAAAAGAAGCTCCGATCTTTGGTCGGGGCTTCTTTAATGAGTCGAGACATGGATGGATTGAGGAACTCCTCTATTGACTTGTTTTGTGAAAAGTTCATAATTGCGGTGTCCAGATCTAGAAAAACAAAACACTTTAGGATTACGCACCCACCAGTATTGGACTTTCAGTAAGCACGTGAGAAGTCCGAATCAAGATATTCTCATTCAAGGGGCTTGGAGGTCGTAGAGATGGAAACAGAAACGAGCTGTGTTAACTCCAGAGCCATTATAGATTACATAAAAGAGCACAATGACGGAGATTGTTCGGCCCTTTTGAAGAATCTTCACTCCGAAATTGATACCCTTCCCGATCCTGAGGCTTTTTTAAGGGACCCCAATAATTGGATTTCATGCACCGTCATCACTGAATTATTCGAAAGGGCGATCCAGATTCTAAAAGATGAAAAAGCCCCATATTATATTGCGAAATACGCGGTCGAAAAAACCATCACTGGATCCATCCAGAGCATTATCGTCAAAGCCCTTTGGTCCTCTAAAAAAGCTCTCAAACAAGCCCCAAAAATAAACGACAAGTGGAATAGAAATAAAAAAGTTGAGCTGGTTGAGATAGGACGAAACCAGGGGTCTATACGTTTACACTGGAATCCCGGAATGGATTCTTCTAAACACATATGCCTTTATAATCAGGGTGTTTACACCTTTCTGTCGAGCCTTTGGGGAGGCCAACCTTTAAGCCTTAAGGAGGAATGCTGTTACTTTGAGGGCGCGCCCTATTGCGAGTATCATTTGAGATGGCCGGCCCGGAACCGGTTCCATGAGATTCTCTCGAGGTTCGTCACATCAAAGTCCGTCTTGATGGCCACCGTCAATGAAATGGAGACGGACAAAAGACTTATCGAGCAAAAATACGAGGAAGTGAATCGCCTGAATTTGGAGCTGAGCAGAAAGGTCAAACAGTTTACGGCCATACATGAAACCGGCAAGGCCATACTCTCTGTACTCGACTTGGATCAGCTGTTGAATGTCATCATGAACCTTCTTTTCAACGTCTGTCAAATCAATCGAGCAATCATTATGTTGGTGAATGAAGAAAAGGGTCAACTCGAGTATATGCACAGCGTGGGCTTTGGAGGGGAGATCCCGGAGGAGATTGCCAATTACCGCATTCCACTCGATCGTGTGAGTAACATGCTGGTGAGGGTTACCAACACCGGCCAATCCGAATATATCCCGGACGTGAAAACTTCGAAGCTCAGAAAGCAAAATATCATGTTGACCTATGGAAAACCTTCCTCCGCCTATGTGGTTCCATTGATTACCCGATCGAAGGTCATTGGGGTTCTTGCTACTGATGCGGTGGATGAAGAAGGGGTTCCTAAGGAAAACCGCGAGACATTGGATATTTTTGCATCCCAGATCGCGATCGCCATAGAAAATGCACGGCTTTACAGCAGTCTGCAGGAGCAGATGATGGAATTACAGAAATCCCACGCTCTGCTACAAAGGTCTGAAAAGTTTTCTTTTTTGGGGAACTTGGCAGCAAGGTTGGCCCATGAAATCAAAAATCCCATGACAGCCATAAGTACGTTCATACAATTGTTACCGTCAAAATATGAAGATGACGCCTTTAGAAATGATTTCTATGAGATCGCCATGGAAGAGACATCGAGGGTGAACAATCTCATCACTGAGCTTTTGGATCTAGTCAAGACAAAGGATTCCCATTTTGAATTTGATGATCTCCATGTTTTAATTGATAAAATGCTTCTTCTGATCTCGCCTCAATCCAAAGGGAAAAAAATAGATATCACCCGTAATTATAGTTCCGTAATCGACCAAGTCTGGTTAGATTCCGAAAAGATGAAACAGGTTTTTCTCAATCTTTTCTCCAATGCTATTGATTTTACCCCTGAAGGCGGGAGAATTGAAATCGTAACCAGAAAGCCTGCAGAAGACGAAAATTCAATGACTGTCCAAATTGAAATAAAGGACAATGGGGCGGGGATTGAGGATTCAATGATTCACAAAATATTTGACCCCTATTATACGACCAAACACAAAAGCGACCTTCATAAGGGAACAGGACTCGGTCTCTTCATTGCCCATCAGAATATGCAAGATCATGGAGGAACCATAGACGTAAAAAGTAAGGTCGATGAGGGAACGACATTTATTCTGACATTACCCAACAGACCTCCGTCGGAAATGTCGGTCGAAGCCGAGGAATCCTAAGAACATGCGAATTCATGACGTAAAAATATACCAGGTCACATTGCCTTTTCTGGATGAATTTTCTCACTCCATAAGAAAAACATCATCAGCTAAAAATATAGTGGTTGAAGTGATTGCAGATCATGGGGAGATAAAAGGTTATGGCGAGGGCGCACCCAGAACATACGTCACCGGTGAATCACAAAAAAGCGCGACTAGAGGTATAAGAAAAATCATAGAGGAGCATTCTTTTCCCCGGGATCTGAATGACATTTCCCAAATATGGGATTTTGTTGATGGTCTACCAAATGGCAAAGAGCACAACGCAGCCATCTGCGCCATCGAAATGGCCTTGCTGGACCTTCTGGGAAGGGGCAAGAAACAATCCATCATCGAATATTTTCCGCACGACTATTTAAACAACCGGATTTGTTATGGTGTTGCGCTTCCTCTTGTTGCAAAAAAAAGGATCCTCGAAATGGGTCGACTGATCAAAGATATGGATATTAATCAACTCAAGTTAAAGATGGGGAAAAATTATGATAATAATAAGGAAATTGTTGAGGCGATCCATCAGGTGTTTGGAAATAGGTGTGATATAAAAATCGATGTGAATGGGGTTTGGAACCGAGAACTCGCGCTTAAACATATTCCCCTTATTAACGACCATCATATTAGAGTCGTCGAGCAGCCGATGATGCCTGACAACCATGAAGTCGCTGAGTTTGCAAAGAAGATGCAGGGTGACGGAGTGAAAATAATGGCGGATGAGTCGGCCTGTTCATTTAAAGAAGTTGAAGATATTTCCATTAAAGGCCACTACGACATGATCAATGTGAGGTTGTCTAAATGCGGCGGGTTTAGAAAGTCCTTTAGAATCATTCACTATTTGCGTGAAAAAAGGATTCCCTACCAGATCGCCTGTCAGCTCGGGGAATCGGGTCTTCTCTCAGCGGCGGGGAGAATACTCAGCCTCCTTTGCAAGGATGCCCTCTACTACGACGGATCCTACGATGAATTCCTGCTGAAGGAGAATGTAACCGTTGATAACGTCTCATTCGGATATGGCGGTAGCGCGGGTCCACTGGGAGGTTTCGGGTTAGGTGTTCAGATAAACACAAAAAATTTAGACCGCTTAAGCGGTGGTAAAATTATTGATATTCCAATTCAGTGAATAAATGGTTCATAGTGTTATGAGGAAAAACGTATGCCACTCAGTCTCAAAGGATTAAAATCTTTTCAAGGACGTAAGGGCCCTCTGCTTCTAATCATCATGGACGGTATCGGCATAGGGGAACAGGATGAGAGCAACGCCGTCTATCTGGCTGACACACCCACACTGGACCGATTATTCCACTCTAAGCTTTATACACAACTTCAAGCCCATGGGACCGCCGTTGGTTTGCCTACGGATCAGGATATGGGGAACAGCGAAGTGGGCCACAATGCCTTGGGTGCAGGGAGAGTTTTTGACCAAGGAGCCCTTTTGGTGAATCGGGCCCTAAAGTCAGGTGAGATTTTTAAAACAGATATCTGGAAAAAGATCATTCACCAAGCCGGGATGGGGGGAACAGTACATTTCATCGGTCTTCTTTCTGATGGGAATGTCCATTCCCACATTGAACAGCTCAACGCACTCATCGACGGGTGTGCAGAGGCAGGTGTGTCAAAGGTCCGCGTCCATACCCTGCTTGATGGCAGAGATGTGGATGAGAGATCCGCCCTCGATTATGTTATTCCTACCCAGGAACGTTTGAAGGCGATATCTGAAAAATTGGGCCTGGATTATTGCATTGCATCGGGGGGAGGTCGGATGAAAGTCACAATGGACCGATACAATGCGGACTGGGACGTGGTGAGGCGGGGTTGGGAGGCCCATGTCCAGGGAAAGGGTCGCTTTTTCAAATCAGCAGAAGATGCGATCAAGGACACCTATAATGAGGACCCAGGGATCACAGACCAGTACATGGATTCATTTGTCATCATGGATGATGGTAATAAACCGGTGGGTCCTGTTATTGATGGAGATGTTGTCATTTTTTTCAATTTCAGAGGGGACAGGGCCATCGAAATATCACGCGCCTTCACGGAACTGGACTTCACTGGGTTTGATAGGGGACCTCTCCCGGACATTCTTTATGCAGGAATGATGGAGTATGATGGGGATACACATATCCCACCAAATTTTTTGGTCTCACCTCCCGCCATTGATAACACCATAAGCGAATACCTTTGCTCAGAAGGGTTGAAAATGTTCGCCATTTCCGAGACACAGAAGTATGGCCATGTTACCTATTTCTGGAACGGGAACCGTTCAGGATATTTTGATGAAGCCCTGGAAACCTATGAGGAGATCCCATCCGATAAGATTGAATTTGATCGGGCACCGAAGATGAAGGCCGAAGAAATCAAGGACCGGGTGATCACAATATTCAGGGAGAACGGCCACCGGTTTGGCCGGTTGAACTTTGCCAACGGGGATATGGTCGGACATACGGGCGTCATGGATGCCGCGATCCTTGCGGTTGAAAACGTGGACCGGTGCGTGGGTGAACTGTTGGAAGAGGTCAAGGCGCTGGAGGGTATAGTGGTCGTCACCGCGGATCACGGCAATGCGGATGTGATGTTCACCCTTGACAAAGAGGGGGGGAAGAAGGTGCGGACCGCTCACTCCCTTAACCCGGTGCCGTTTGCTATATACGACCCCATGTACGATGGAGAGTATGAGATGGCTGATTTGGAAAGACCCGGTCTCGCAAACGTTGCCGCCACCTTGTTGAATCTTTTAGGTTTTGAGAAGGTAGAGGGGTATGATCCTTCCTTGATAAAGATAAAACCGGTCTGACCACGTCCGTTCCAACTCACCCCTTTCAACCCGCTAAATCCTTTCCTCCATTTAACTTAAACTTGGAGAACTTGTTCCTGAGAGCCGGGTCAGGCTCAGCGGCACCGCCATAAGAAATGAAAAGGTTCCAAATTCGAAACACGAAATCCGAAATCCGAAACAATAAATAATGACCAAAATTCAAATGAAATAAACGGTAGCTAATTCTGGGATGTGGTTAAGAATTTGTTTTGGTCATTTGATCATTTAGAGATTTGAGATTTGTTTCGAATTTCGACATTCGGATTTAGGATTTTTCCTAACATAATGACAGTAACTCATGCCCTTTGGGCTTAGATTAAAGCCGGATCCTCTGGACCTGGATCTTTACGTTCGACGAATGAGAGACAGACCATCAGGGGGCAGGGGGGGCTTCATCTTTGGGCTTTCGCACAAAGAGTGCAATCACGGCGGAAAAAAGGATCAGAAGGGCGAACAATTGCGTCACCGTCATATCACTGCCGAGGATGAATCCCCGCTCATCCCCCCGAAAGCGTTCCAGGAGGAGTCGGGCTGTGCTGTGAAGAATCAGGAACCAGAGTAGGAGCTGGCCCTCGAACTGTTTCTTGGCATGGAGGTAATAGAGGACGCCAAAAATAATAAACCCGCTCAGAGAACCGTATAACTGGGCTGGGTGAAGGGGAATGTTCAGGGGGGCCAGAGAGTCTGGATGGGTAAAAACGACCCCCCAATACATTTCTGTAGGTTTGCCGTAACAGCAGCCGGCCATAAAACATCCGAGGCGACCAATCCCCTGACCAATAGCCGCAGAAGGTGCCCAGAGGTCTCCTATTTTCCAAAAGGAGAGGTGATTGCGCTTCAAATACCCGCCCAACGCCAACAGTACCGCAATAAGACCACCTGAAAAAACCAGGCCGCCCCTCCAAAATATGAATATATCCAAGGGATGCTCCTGGTAATAGGAAATATTCATAAGGACATATGCCAGCCTCGAACCTACAAGCGCGAATAAGATGATGATAAATCCCATATCCATGATGGCCTGAGGGCTAATCCCCTGGCCCCTACCAAACTTAAGGGCAATCAACAGACCAACAGTGATCCCGAGAACGAGGAAAAGGCCGTATGTATGTATGGTAAGGGAACCTATTCGGAAGAGATCAGGAAACATAAAAGATTTTTGTTCATCCTTTGGGGGTTTTTCGAAAAAGTGTGTTTACGGCCAACCAAAAAATTCCGATCGTAATGGCTGCATCCGCCACATTAAAAGCAGGCCAGTGGTAGGAACCTATATAAAAATCGAGGAAATCAATGACCTCTCCCAGCCTTATCCGATCGATGAGGTTCCCGACTGCTCCGCCGAGTATAAGAGAGATTCCGATGGTAATGTTGTGATCTTCATCTTTCATCTTCCTAAACCAGAACAGCAGTAGAACGATCGCGCCGAGGGTAGCGGCTATAAGAAAATAAAACTTGAAACCATGCCCCGGACGGTTCATCAGGCCAAAGGCCATGCCGCGATTTCGAACATGGACCAGGTTGAAAAATCCCTTGATGACAGGAACGGACGCATACTTCGGAATGTTGTATGCAAGAACAATTTTTGAGATTTGGTCCAGGGCAACGACGGCTAGAGCGGCCAACAAGGGTAAAAGGGTCGTTTTTTTCACTCCGAAATATACCCCGCTTCTATCATCGCTTCATGACATCTGTGGCATAGGGAGGGGTGTCGATTGTTCTCACCGACAGATGGGTCATGTACCCAGCAGCGCTCACATTTGGTATCTTCGGAAGGAACGACCTGAACTTTCAGACCGTCTATTTCCTCACTCTCATAGCCCCCTTCCATTTCTTCGGCAGGGACCACGTGAACCGATGAGACAATAAAAATGGACCTGAGTTGGTTCAAGTAGGGCTTCAAGGGTGCCATGAGCCCGTCAGGCAGTCCAAGGGTCAAAGATGCATCCAGGGAATGGCCGACCCTCTTTTCCTTTCTGGCAATCTCAAGGGCTTTGGTCACCTCCCTTCGGACTTTAATGATCTTTTCCCAGCGGTCCACCAGCCCAGGATCCCTGTATTCGTCTTTTAGAGGGATAAACAGTTCCATATGGACACTATGAGATCGATCTTCATGCTGCATGTGCTGCCAGATCTCATCGGCCGTAAAAGAGAGGACAGGAGCCATGAGTCTTACGAGGACTTCGAGGATCTCGTTCATAGCGGTTTGAGCGGATTTTCTGGCGACCGATTTGGGTGGGGACACATAGAGCCTGTCTTTAATGATGTCCAGATAAAAAGAGGAAAGATCGAGGACGCAGAAGTTGTGTAGGCTATGGTACACGGGGTGAAATTCGAAATTGTCATAGGCATTGAGGACTCTGGCACCCATGACCTGTAGTTGATGAAGGGCCCATCTGTCCAATTCTTCCATCTGTTCGTAAGGCACTTGATCTTTCGAGGGATCGAAATCGTGCAGGTTTCCAAGAAGATAGCGGCAGGTGTTTCGGATACGGCGATAGGCTTCAGTCAACCGTTGAAGGATCTCATCTGAAAGCCTGATGTTATCCCGATAGTCTTCTCCGGCCACCCAGAGCCTGATGATTTCAGCCCCGTAGTTCTTAATAAGTTTATCCGGAGAAATGACATTGCCCGCCGATTTGTGCATAGCCTTCCCGGAACCGTCAACCACAAAGCCGTGGGTCAGGACGTTATGATAGGGAGCGTTATCCCTGGTACCAACAGCACATAAAAGGGAACTGTGAAACCACCCGCGGTGCTGATCGCTTCCCTCCAGGTAAAGGTCTGCGGGGCTCTCCAGATAGTCTCTGGACTCCATGACAGCCGCATAGCTGACCCCTGAATCAAACCAGACATCAAGGATATCCGTCTCTTTTTGAAACTCCTTTGAGCCGCATTCGGTACATGCTGTACCGGGAGGCAGGAGGTTTTTTTCAGGTTCCAGAAACCAGATATCCGTTCCCGACTTTTCAACCAACCCGGTCACATGGTCAAGGATTTCCTTTGATATAAGCACATGACCACACTCCAGGCAATAAAACAGGGTGATAGGAACCCCCCAGGCCCTTTGACGCGAGATACACCAATCAGGACGGTTTTCAATCAGGCCATAGATGCGTTCTTCCCCCCATTGGGGAATCCATGAGACTTTTTTAATGGCCTCTAGGGCCTTTTCCCTGAGTCCGTTCTTTTCCATAGAGATAAACCACTGTTCGGTCGAACGGAAAATGACCGGATTTTTACAGCGCCAACAGTGTGGGTATTCATGGGAAATTTTTTCTTCTTTTACAAGGGCGCCCAGTTCTTCCAGCTTTTGGTTTACGGCCTGATTCGCCTCAAATACCTCGAGGCCTGCGAAAAATTCTACATCTTCGGTGAAGCGCCCTTCGTCATTCACCGGGGAATAAACTTCGAGGTCATATTTCAGTCCTGTCTCATAATCTTCTCGCCCATGACCGGGTGCCGTGTGGACGCAACCGGTGCCCGCTTCGAGTGTGACGTAAGGAGCGAGGACGATGACGGAGTCCCTGTCATATAGGGGATGTTTAGCCTTGAGTCTCTCCAGGTCTGATGCCTTGAATTCCTCAATAACCTGGTAGGATTCTATGCCAAAGGAGTCCATGCAGATGTCCATAAGTCCCTTAGCCAGAATCATGACCTCTTTGTTTCCGGTCTCTACGGCGACATATTCAAAATCAGGATGGAGAGCAATAGCGAGATTAGCGGGGATGGTCCAAGGTGTCGTGGTCCATATCACCATAAAAATATTTTTCCCTTTTAAAGAGGGATGGTCATTGCTCAGATCGGAAATCATAGGAAATTTTACGAAGATGGAAGGGGAAGTGTGCTCCTCATACTCCACTTCCGCTTCGGCGAGCGCTGTCTGGCATGAAGAGCACCAGTAGATCGGTTTTTTGCTTCTGACCAGACTTCCGTTGAGAGCGAATTTACCAAACTCCCTGACGATGGTCGCCTCGTAAGCATAATTCATCGTGAGGTATGGTCTTTCCCACTCGCCCAGGACCCCAAGGCGTTTAAATTCATTGCGTTGGATTTCAATAAATTTTTCAGCATACTGACGGCAAAATTTCCTTATTTCAACTTGGGACATTTCGGCCTTGCTTGCCCCCAGTTCAGAGTCAACACGGTGTTCAATTGGCAGGCCATGACAATCCCATCCCGGAACATATGGGGCGTCAAAACCGGCCATCTGCTTTGATTTGATGATAATATCCTTCAATATTTTATTAAAGGCAGTCCCCATATGGATATGTCCATTGGCATAGGGAGGACCATCATGGAGCATATAGGGCTTTCTGCCTTTAGAGGATTCTCGAATTAAATGATAGAGTCCGTCATGATCCCATTTCTCAATCATCTCCGGTTCTTTTTTTACAAGGTTGGCCCGCATCGGAAATCCGGTCTTGGGCAAGTTTAGTGATTCTTTGTAATCCATTCAAAACGCCTCCATCCCTAACATTAGAGGTCTGATTATCAGATAAACATAATCAAGTCAAATTGATTGTAACTCTATTGATCGGTTCCAGGTTCAGCATTCAAGCCCGCCCTGGCGCGACGGTATGTGTATATGAAAATGTTTTCACCGTCTATGCACTTGGTTTTCAATCACTGCATCTTGACATTCCAGGTCTGGGCCAGGGGTTCAAAGGTTATAATCGATAGTCCCTGGGTAACCCATTGGTCGAGATCAATAAAACCTGAGATAGCCTATTGGATAAAAAGGTATTACAGCCACGATGAAGACAAGATCCCTTTGATAACAGCTGCTTGGGTTCCAACCCGTAACGCAGAACTCTGAACCACTTAACCTGGATTGTATTTTATTGACATGGCCTTCTATAAACAGTATGAGAATGTGACTAAGTTCCGGCACCACTCAGCATAAACGTACCGGAAGCGGCCAAGGAGACCAATTGATGAGAAAAACAACATTTCTTTTACCCGTCATTTTCTTTCTTTTTTTAGCAGGTTGTGGCGCCCTTGTTGTTTTCGGCGTAGGCACGGCCGCCGGGATCGCCGGATACAAGTGGTATGAAGGGTCTTTGACGGTTATTTATGAGGCCCCATATATTAAGGCCTGGGATGCCAGCTTAAAGGCCTTCGGAGATATGAAGCTGGAAATTAAGAGTCAAAAGCATGATCTGACCAAAGGCAACATTAAGGCTGAAATGGAGGACAAAAGGTCTGTAACGGTCTCCCTTGCCTATAAATCGGCCCAACAAACAGAGGTTGAAATCCGTGTGGGTTTCTTCGGAGACAAGGATGCTTCCGATGTCATTCAAGAGAGTATCAGGAAAGAGCTTTTTGAGTGAGGTGAATATTAAGTCTGAATACCCAGGTCCATTATGACCCCATGAATAAATTCTGTGATAAAACCCCACTGCTTGGGGTCACAATAAGCCTGCGCTTCACATTTCATGTTATTGAGGCTTCGAATGAGGCACTCAGCTTTTATCCAATCCCTTCCCAGTTCAATGGCGAAGACGTAAGGGTGACAGTCTCGATGTGTCGATTGGATTTCGGTGAGAAGGTCCTCAGGTAACCGGACCCAGAAGATTTCCTGCAGATCGGAACTCAAAGCGTGCTCATTCAAATATGCTTTGATATTCTCCATGTGAGAGAGAGAAATTTCATCGATTAAATAGGACCTCATTGGATATTATCCTCACCCTGAACTTCTTTGTCCTGCTTTTTCCCGGTCCAAAAAGCATCAAGCACGGAATAGAACCAAATCATGGCAAAAGCAAAGATAAAATAAAAAAGAGAGGAAAGATCTTCAATCTGGAACGTCTTTATATCCCCAGGCATCCGATGAGATGTGATTTCAGGACGGGTGATATAGGACTGGACAAAGAATACGAGTTTCAGGGCTGCACCCACAAAGAGGAGGAATACCATTGCCAGGAGAACCATGCCTTTTTTCAGATTCCCATTGATGACTTGGCCGAGTCCGGGAATAATTAATGCGGAACAGATTGGAGAAAGGATGGATTTTTTCATTTTATTAAACAGTTCGTGCTCGAATCTTGCATATAAACAGTCTTTCAAGGTTATCTAAATAAGACTATGGATATTAAAACATCTGGAAAAATGAATCAACCATTTCCCAAGTCCACCTCTTCTACTGAAAAATGTAAGAGATTAAGGGAGTTGGTCTCTCCAGATGATACCGTGGCGGTTCTCATAAATGCGGATCCTGATGCCATTGCAAGCGCCCTTGCGTTAAAGAGGTTTTTTTGGCGAAGGGTTAAGAAAACACTGATTTATCATATTAATCCCATTAAAAGGACGGATAACTTGGCCCTCATCAAGTTGCTAAAGGTAGACCAGCAAAACATTCGGAACATAAACAGCGCTAAAATCACGAAATGGGCCCTCGTTGATTCACAACCCCATCATGACGACCAATTCTCAAAATACCAGTTTGATATTATCATCGATCATCACCCGGTGGGTGAAGAGGCCCTCGGCCGATTCGTGGATATCAAAGAGGATTATGGGGCCAACTCAACGATTATGACGGAATACCTCAGGGCTGCTAAGATCAAACCTTCACCAAGACTGGCTACGGCCCTCTTCTACGGTATCAAGACCGACACGGATAATTTTACAAGGGCATCAACTCCCTCAGATATTAACGCATTTAGGTATCTCTTTCAGTTTGCGAATATTAATATTATTAAAAAGATTGAGTCTTCTGAACTGACTAAAAAGACGCTGGATAGTTACCGGACAGCAATGGAAAACCTCATATTCTACAAGGATATCGCCTTCATTCATATGGGAAAGGTCAATAATCCGGATATTCTCGTCCTTGTGGCTGATTTCTTTTTAAAAATGGCGGAAGCCGCATGGTGCATTGTGTCCGGTATATATGGCCATAAACTCATTGTCATTTACAGGAACGCAGGATTCCGGATCGATGCAGGTAAAATGGCCCAGAAAATGTTGGGCAAATACGGAGCAGCAGGGGGACATAAAAACGCGGCCAGGGCCGAGGTTCCAATCGATGAAATTGAGGAGAGTATGAATGGTGACAAGGATTTAAGAAACTTTATGCTGAATTTGATAAAGGCCATGTAAGAATTATTGAAGTTTTGAAAACCACTTCCTCCTCAGCTGTGTCATAGTCTGTCATCCCGACCGACCTTCCATCACTACTCACCAATGATTGTTCAATAGAGAGATTGAGGGGCTAAAGGGCCGACTCATAAAGGAATACACGAGGTTCGATCTTGGCACCTGTTATGAATCAGATTATTAACGAACAATTGATAGGCCGGGTAAAGGATTTTATCGACAGGGAGGAGAGACCGGCTCTTATGAAAGTGATCGATGAGATGCGCCCTGCAGATGTGGCCGATCTCATTGAACATCTCGAACTTGATGAACGACTCTACATTTTTGAATTATTAGAGCCGGAAGGCGCGGGAGAGATCCTTGTAGAAATCGAACCTCCTGTTCAGGAGCGTCTTTTAGATAATCTTGACAATGAAGTGATTTCTGAAATCGTCCATGGGCTTGACTCTGACGATGCGGCCGACTTGGTGGGCGATCTTCCGGCGGAGCGCGCAAAAGAGATTATCGAATCTCTAGAAGGCGATGTATCGGAAGACCTTGAAAAGCTGCTCCCCTATCCGGAGGATTCGGCCGGTGGCATCATGGCCCTGGAGTTTGTGGCCGTGAGGGCCGATTCAAGTGCACAGGAAGCCATTCATACCATCCGTGAAAACAGGGAAGAAGTCCAAAATATTTATTATCTCTTCGTCATAGACGATGCTAACAGATTGGTTGGGGTTGTCTCCTTAAAAGACCTCGTGTTGGAGCCTCCTGATAAAAAGATAAGAGATTTCATGAATCCTGAGGTCATTTCCGTCACCATAGACACGGATCAAGAAGAGGTGGCGCGCCTGGTCAAGAAGTATAACCTGGTCAGCATCCCTGTCGTTGATAAAGACCAACGGTTGGTGGGCAGGATAACCCATGACGACATCATCGATGTTATTGAAGAGGAGGCCAATGAAGACATCGGTCTTATGGCGGGTGTCATTCATCAAGAGATCGCGGAAGAGTCCCCTTGGAAAATCTCAAGGGCGCGATTACCATGGCTCATCGTAGGACTGTTCGGTGGGATCCTCGCTGCTTGGGTCATCAATCAATTCGAGGCTTCCTTGCAAAAAATTCTCGCCCTTTCCTTCTTTTTTCCGGTCATCATGGCCATGGGAGGGAGTACAGGGACCCAGGCCGCAACGGTCGCCGTTAGGGGATTAGCAACAGGAGACATCAGCATGTTCAATATCGGAAAACGGCTCTGGGTTGAAATGAAAGTGGCCTTCTTTAACGGGGTACTGTTGGGCATCCTCCTTGGCATGATTGTAGGGTTCTGGCTCTCCGATTATAGGCTGGGGATGATTGTGGCTCTTTCATTAATAATCATCGTATTGAACGCAGGTTTTATAGGTGCTGCCGTGCCTTTGGCCTTTAAAAAATTAAAGATAGATCCCGCACTCGCCACGGGCCCCTTTGTGACCACGACAAACGATATTTTAAGTCTCCTTATTTATCTGGGCCTCGTTACAATTTTCTTGAAGGTATCCGCCTAATAACCGTCTCAACTTCTCGCACCAATCATAGATTTGATTCTCCGAACCAAGTTTTATGCACCAAAAGACCCTGATGGGTCTTCTAGTGTTCTGTCCTAGAAATCATTTTAAGAATTGTTCACTTTTTTTGGTTACAGATCGGGGAC
>JAQYVK010000032.1 GCA_030145585.1 Desulfatiglandales bacterium
ATTCTCGATGCCGGTGATCATTTCTCTAGACTTAATCAAGCTTTGGGCCGGGTAGACGACAATTTTTAGCTTGCCCTTGGTCACGTCCCTCACCTTGTCTATATAGGCGTCTATGATTTTTTTTGTGGTTCGTCCCTTGGGGGGATTTTGATGGGCAAATTTCAGCGTGATGACTTTCTCAGCTGCTGAAGCGGTCATAGGGGTAAAGGGTAAGGCTAAAATGGATAAAACGAAACAGAGACCGATGAATACTGCAAGCAATTCTTTTCTTTTCATTTTTTTACTTAGCCTCCTTCAAAAGTGGGTTTGTAAATGTTTCCTGAAATTAACCTCCTAAATGTGAATGCCTCGCGGTTGGCTGTTTTTAGATAAGAAGCCCTATATTATGGGCCTATTTTTCATCAAAATCTCTTTAACTTGATATCCATAACTTATGGACTAAAATTCTGTCAAGAAAAACCGTTAGACGCAGGGGATTCGGAATAGAAATCCGATATTATTCTTGACATAGAACCTTAGTTCTTTTAACTCTGAAAACGTGTAACGATCCAGCCATTAAGACACGAAGGCACAAAGCCCGCCCTGGTGCGACTCGATTGAATAGAATGAAGTGATTACGGTAGGCGAAAACCGAAACCTATGGAACTCCGGTCCTAATCAATCAGGTCTGGGCCAGGGAAGGAATATGAAGTTATAGAAGGGTGCTTTGTTTCTTACATTCTTCATACTACAAAGCTGACGAACAAAAAGTCAAGGCCTCTGCTTAACATAAAAACAATTTTGATGGAGGGAGAGAAAATGGCGAAGCAAACCCTGGTCATAGATATGCAACAGCATTACGTCCCCCCAAAAGCCTATGAACTCGTGAAAAAAAGCACGGAGTATGATCACGCCGTGGGCATGAAGAGGCTTCCAAGAGCCTATGAACTCATCGTGGATATTGAAGGAAACCTGAGATGGATGGATGACTCGGGGATTGATATAGGGATTCTGAGCACGGCCGCTCTCGCGGCGAGTGGTTACGATTTTTGTAGACTTTGTAATGATGGGTATGCAGAGGTTATCAGGAAATATCCGGACCGATTTCGAGGGCTGATTCACGTCTACCCCTTTGATGCCGACGGACGAAATCAGGATGAAATCAAAAGAGGGGTCGAAGAACTCGGCCTGTGGGGGATCGGCGTGGTCACCTCAACGGAAAGCATGACCATGGATTCTACCCTGATGGATCCCATTTATGAAATGGCGGTTCAGTATGATATGCCCATCTATATTCATCCCACCATTAGGAGGGGGCTCTGGGGAGGGGGAAAATATGATCTCGACCTCACCCTGGCAAGAGAATATGAGATCGCCAAATCCTTTGCAGAGACTATTTACGGCGTTCTTCCACGATTTCCGGACCTGAAAGTCATCATCGCCCATTTTGGCGGCGGGTTGCCTACTCTGAAAGGAAGGTTGCTCGCATGGCATCAACCGAAGGATTTCCCTCTGCCTCAGGCGGATCGGGGTCATGGGCTGGCGGTTGAGGAGGCCAGAGATATAGGCCTGGTGGATGATTTTGAGTCTTTGCTCAGGAATATGTTTTTCGACTCGGCCGGTTTCGGCGGATGGCTGCCCGTAATGAAAGCCGCACTTGAAACCCTCGGTTCGGATCACATCTGTTTCGGCTCGGATTATCCCTATGAACTGAGGGATCCGAAATATGTGAAGGAGACTATTGAAGGCATCAAGGCCCTTGATTTTCCAAGTGAAGATAAGGAGAGATTTCTCGGTTTGAACCTCAAAGGACTTTTTCGAATCTAATTTTATTTGGTTTCGGCCTAAAACGGAAGGATAGGATGCAGTCCAGGCAAGGGGATAGGTGCTCCCGATATTGTCTTCAAAATAAATTTGAAATATTGAACCAACAAGAAAGGAGTCATAACATGGGACTTATTATCGATGGATTTTCTCACATGATGCCAACATCATTTGCAGAGGAACTTTACAAGGCTCACCCCACGGATGAATTGCGGGAACTGGCCTCTTTTGAATATTTCGGTCATGTTGAGGAGAGGGTAAAGATTCTGGACAAACATAAGATTGACAAACAGATTCTGACTATTGCGCGGCCAAGCATCTGGCTGGACCTGCCCAAAGAAATTGTCCCAGACATGACCCGGGCCGCCAATGATGCCATTGCAGAGGCTGCCGGACAGTTCCCGGACCGGTTTATTCCGATCGGTTCCCTGCCTGTGCCCAGTGAAGAGTATTTGCCCGAATTTGATCGATGCATGGAAGACCTCGGCATGGCGGGTATGCAGATATTTGCCAATGTGGATGGTAAAAACATAGATGAGCCGGAATTCAGGGCCTTTTTTAAAAAGGCCAACGATTCCGATACACCCGTATGGATCCATCCGCAACTCTGGAAAGAATGGTCCACGGAGTATGTCCTGGATAAGATATTCGGCTGGATCTTCGATACCAGTCTCGCCATGTCGCGACTGGTGTTTTCCGGTATTATGGAAGAATGCCCAAACCTCAAGATCATCACCCACCACATGGGTGCCATGATTCCCCATTTTTCAGAACGGATTAAGGGTTTTCATAATGCCGGCATTTTCCCAAGGGCAAACTTCACCCCCCTGCCGAAGGACCCCCTGGAGTATTTTAAGAGGTTTTATGCCGATACTGTCCTGAACGGTTCGGTGCACGCCTTTGAATGCGGGTACAAATTTTTCGGACCGGATCAGATCATTTTTGCCACGGACTATCCCTTCGGGCCTGAAAAGGGCGAAGCTTGGATGGAAGGGGCATTGCATCAGGTCAGAGAGGTGAGTTTACCCCAGGCTGAAAAGGATAAAATTTTTGGAGACAATCTAATGCGTCTCATTGAAAGAGGATAAAATTTACTTTCGCTCGCGATCATTACAACAGGGAGGAACCAGGGATGAAGATCATAGACCTTGAAGCACATTTTTATACCCATGAATACATAGAGTATCTATGCAACCGAAAGGAATTCCCTAGGGAGGAGCGCGGTGAGGATGGGATTAAACTTTGGTACACCGAAAACTTTTGGGCACCGAGAAGTTATGACCTTGAGGAAAGACTTCTTGAACTGGGTGAGGCCAGGATAAAGGAATTGGACGCCGACGGCATCGACATGCAGGTCATTAGTCTAACAAACCCCAATGTGCAGCTTTTTGAAGAGAAAGAGGGTGTCCACTGGGCCAAACGTGTCAATGATGAACTGTCAACCGTTATCGGCAAGTATCCGGACAGATATATCGGCCTGGCGACGGTCGCTCCCCAAAACCCGCAGGAAGCTGCGAAGGAAATTGAAAGAGCCATAGAAGAACTTGGCCTGAAAGGGATCGTTGTGCAGTCTCATGCTCAAAACGAATACCTGGATGACAAAAAATACTGGCCTCTCTTTGAAAAGGCTGAAGCGCTTGACGTCCCGATCTATCTCCACCCGATTGCTCCTTCGACATCCATTTTGGAACCCTATGCGAAGTACGGCTTTCCCTTGGCAGGCCCTATTCTCGGTTTTGCAGCCGATGTCTCCCTCCATGTGATGCGCCTCATCTATAGCGGTCTCTTTGATCAATATCCCAATTTAAAGATTATTTTAGGCCATCTTGGAGAAGGCCTCCCCTATTGGTTCCCCCGTCTTGATTTTTATTGGCATAAGAAATGGGTGGGCAAGGGTCCGGGGATCAAGAGAAAGCCGAGTGATTATCTGAAGACAAATTTTGTGATTACCACAAGCGGCATATTTTTTCAGCCAGCCTTCCTCTGTGCCTACCTGGCTATGGGGGCGGATAAGATCGCCTTTGCTGTGGATTATCCTTACGAGGAGAATACTGAGGCGTTGGCATTCATGAAGGAGGCACCCATTTGTGATGAGGATAAGGAGAAAATCTACCACCTCAATGCTGAAAGGATCTTCAAGTTATAGAATGGATACAGGATGGAGGGCACAAGATAAACGAAAAAGATCCTTTTCTTCCACCCCATGCCTTGAGCCTGCCGGTTGTGAAAATAAGCCATTACAACCGGCCGCCTTAAGCTTTTATTACCCCTACCTGTAGCTGAGCATCATCGGCACTGGCGTCCGCAGACGGATAGCCTCCGGTACGGGGCAATCAAGAACACAGGCATAGCAGTGCCAGCATTCCTCAGGAAAGGCAATAACGGGTGTTTTTTTAATCTCAGACCCGAAAAAGACATCCTGCGGGCAGTGCTCCGCACAGACGCCGCAACCCGTGCATTTACTGTCGTCAATAATCGGTGGCATTAAAGACCTCCCTTAATCATTTATCGCTTTCCATTCAGTCAGGGGACCTTCGGGGCCTTTTCTACACACAAGGACCTTTTCGTCGAACGCCGGGTTTTTATAGGGGTGATCGACGCGGATGTATTTTTCCCTGGTCTCCTTCCTCTCTTTAATCGCCGCAAAGATTACCTCCGCGACATCCAAAAGGTTCAGGACCTCCAGGCAGTGAATCAATTCATGCTGATTCTTAGCCACCAAATCCTTCCGTGCTTTTTCTTTAATCCTCAAAAGATGAGCGGTACCGGCCTCAACAAGGGTATCCGAACGCGTAGGGCCGATATAATCGGACATCACCTGGTTGAGCGCAACATTAATCTCCTGCCAGGACGGGCCATCCTTCCGATTGCGCATCTCTCGCACCAGGTTCTTCAAGGCTTCTGAGGACTCTTTCCCTGCGTTTTTACTCGGTGCATCTCTTCCAAATGCGAAACCGGCGGCTTTCCCGCCGGCTATCCATCCGAAGGTGGCGGCTGCTGAGATCCCTCCGAAATATTCGTCACCTGCGGCATAGAGGCCCGGCATCGAGGTCTCGCCCTTCTCATTATAGTGAATACCGCCCCTGGTCGTCATCTCATAGGTCATAAATTCGATAGGATTTTCCCTAAGATCAATCCCCTCTTCATCAAAGTGATGCAGGATGCCATGGAGCCCCTCATGTTTCATATAGTGCATCATGTAATCATAATCTTCATTGCTGATGCCCCTGCAGTCCATATAGACGGGCCCCTTTCCCGTCTTCATATAATCTTCAAACAGCCCCTTATAGGAATCGGAAATCGGATCCCCGTAGATCCGGTCCGGCTTTGTGACAAAGGGCCCAACGGGCTTATCACGGGGGTCCCGAAGAACGCCGACCCAAGTCGCCTTTCCACATTTTGCAAAGTATTTCGGTCCGGCCCAGCGCATGGGGATTTCCATATTCAACAGATCGGCCCCGGCCCTATAGGCCATAGCCCTGCCGTCTCCCGTCGTATGGGGTGAGTCCGCCCGGTTGAACATCCAGCCTGGTGTTGGTCCGGGATAAAGCCTCACGCAGCCGCCGGTACAGAGCACAACGGCCTTGGCCGAGAAGGTGATGATCTTGTCCTCTCTGCCATGAACCCCTATGGCGCCGGAGATCCCATGATCGGTGATCAGGTCAAAGGCGGTCACACGATTAACGATCTTTACGCCCCTTTTTTTGGCTTCCTTTGTTAAGATCGGTTTCTGACTCTGCCCTGAATACTTCAGGGTCGTGAAGGGCTTGCCCGGGAAAGTGTGTCCCGAGAATTCCCACCGCCCTTCGTGCTTCATGGGTATCCCCCAATCGTCCCACATCTTGACGATGTCGAAGCTCGTCTTCATCCAGGTCCTAACAAAGCTCTGAGGCCTGGTCCATCCGGCCTGTGATTTTGCGACCTCCTTGACGACCGGTTCCATATCCGGACCATGAAACGCCGGGATATAGGCCCTGAAGTGATCATTCCCGGTGGCCCCGGAACCGCTTCTCACGGTGTTCGCCTTATCGATAAGGGTGACCTTTGCTCCTGATTCCGCCGCGTGAATGGCGGCCATTAATCCCGCCGGGCCGCCACCGATAACGAGGACATCTGCTTCCATCTGTTCACCGGCCATGATTATGTGAGTCATTTTATCCCCTTTCCCTATTTATTTTAGACATAACGACTTCAATCTTTGCGCATCATCAAAGCCTGCCACAAAGATCGTGAAGGAGAAAAAACCCTTAACCTCCTTACATCTTCATGTTCTTTGTGGCGAATCGAAAAATCTCACTGACCATAGTGTAAATAAGAATACAAACATATTTTTATACCGTTTATGATTACGATTTAGGCCGTGGGTGCCGGTTTGTACATAAGCATCATGGGCAAGGGAAGCCTGAGCCGGACAGCGCCTTCGGCGGGGCATTCTTCCACACAGGCATTGCAGTAAACACACTCATGAGGATAAGTTACCCGCGGCAGTTGTTTTTTTTTGGATCCAAAGAAGACGTCCTCGGTACAAATATCGACGCAATTTCCACAAAGGGTGCACTTGTCTTCATCTATGATCGGTGGCATGATTTTCTCCTTACTTTTGGGTTGGACGCCATTCGGTTACCGGCCGATGGTCAACCTCCTTAATGATATGAACCTTATTATTCAACCGGGGGTTGGTCAAAGGATAATCCCGGCGTATGTGGAGTCCGCGGGTCTCCTTCCTCTCCTTGGAACAGATAAAGACCAGTTCACCGATATCAATCATGTTCAGGACTTCTATTGAGCGTCCCAATTCGTGCTGGTTGCCCGCGATTATGCTCTCCAGGGCCTTCTGCTTCAAGCGCTTCAAATGAAAAAGACCTGTGTCCAGCAGGGCCTCTGTTCTAAGGGCCCCTGAGTAATCGGACATGATCTGCTGTAGGGCCACATTGACCTCTTTCCAGTCAGGCCCGTTTTTTTGGCCTCTAATCTTTTCAAGAAGCCCTTTTTTTTCATCGATCAGGTCCTGGATCTCTTTGCCGTCGGGGATATTCGCCCCCTTCGCGTATAGCGTGGCGTTCTCTCCACTGATCCATCCGAATACGGAAGCATTGGAAACCCCGTTGGCGAGTTCATCACCCACCGCATAGAGACCATTAATGGACGTCTCCCCTTCTTCATTGGTGACGATTCGCCCTCCCGAACCCTGATCATAGGTCATGAACTCCACCGGATGTTTCAGGTAGTCGATTCCATCGGCCTTCATATGCTCGATCAGTGGTGTGTTGCCTTCGTGGGGCAGCCAATACATCATGTAATCCAGATCCTCCTGACTCATGCCGCGACCGTCCATGTATACGGGGCCTTTGCCTGCCTGGGCGTATTCCAGAAAGATATTTTTGTTGACCTCGGGCGTGATATCGCCGTACAGCCTTTCAGGTTTTGTAACAAAGGGACCGATCGGCCTATCCTGAGGATCCCTGAAAACACCGATCCAGGTCGCCTGACCGAATCGGGCATAATACTTCGGGCCGGCATGCTGAATTCGCATCTCCATATTCTGAAGTTCGGCCCCTGCTCGATAGGCCATGGCCCGGCCGTCCCCTGTCAGACTCAATCGAGTGGCGATGTTGTTGAACCATCCGGGGGTGGGACTGGGGTAGAGGCGGGAGATCCCGCCGGTGCCGAGAATAACACTCTTCGCCTCAAAAACGACGATTTTCTCATCCCTCGTGTTCAGACCAATGGCCCCGTAGACTTTGTTACCGTCAGAGACCAGATCGAAGACCATGACCCTGTTGACGATCTCCACGCCCTTTTCCAGGGCCTTTTTGGTCAGTATAGGCTTCTGATTCCGGCCCTCATATTTCATGAGACAGCGGAATCCGCCGGGAAAGGCATGTCCGGCATAGTGGTATTCTCCTCGATATTTCATGGGGATACCCCAGCTCTCCCACATCTTGACGATATCAAAGGTCTTGGCGATATGAACACGTATCCTGTTCATGCCCAGGCCTTCGAAATTGTGCCGCTGCTGGGTTTGCAGCATCTCCTCAATAAAAGCATCCATATCCGGTCCATGGATTTCAGGAATATAGCTAAGATAGTGATCGCAACCACCTCCGCCCTTCCCGCTGTGAAGAGCGTTTCCCTTTTCAGCCACGACCGCCTTTGCCCCGAGTTCACTCGCCCGAATAGCAGCCATGAGCCCTCCGATGCCGCCGCCGACACACAAGACATCGGCCTTGATATGTTCAATCTCCATAAAAAGCCTCCTATCGCTCCTGTTCAGGAACAGTTTTTAGAGTAATCTCAATGCCGTTGACTTAAGGAAAGTTGGGTTTCCCGGATCGTTACATATATTTTTTCCAGATCCTCCATGGATATGGGCAGGTTCTCGAGAAATTGGATACTCTCATCCATCTTCTCATAGGGTGAATCGATGCCGAGAAATATTCTGTCCGTACTCACGGCTTCCGGTTTGAATGTTCTTCTCGTATCGAGGAAATCTATTATTTTCACCCAATGCGTCTATGTATGCTTCGGTCAGGAAATGGGCCTCAAAATCAATTTTTTTTATCTCATTTCCTTCTTCCCGTTGTTGTTTACATTTTTGTTTATTAGGAAGTTAATCCGGAATCCCACTATGGGTGTCCACATTTATGAATGAATTTTGAATAATTTTTCCGCGTTACCGTGGTAAAATTTCTCTTTATCCGCCTCACAGACGGGCAGAATTCCGAGTGACTCAAGGGAGTCCTTGCTCGTTTCAAAGGGGTGATCCGCCCCGAAAGCCAAAAGGTCGGCGCCGAGTGCCATATGGGCACATATAAAAGCAGGCAAGTAGTGCATGCCGCTCGATGTAAAAAGGAAGTTTTTATTGATGTAATGACTCGGTTTATGGGTTATTTTTGGCTTCAGCTCCGGGGCGACCCAGGGCTTTAGCCAGTAAAAGTCGATGCGATAGAGCCAGAAGGGAATCCCCTCACCCATGTGGCCCAAGACGATCTTAAGACCTGGGTATCGGTCAAAGAGCCCGCTATAAATCAGGCGCATTGAATGCAGAGACGTCTCAGCCCCAAACCCGAATGGAGGACCGGCCAGCGGGAATCCATAATCTTCAAAGCCCTGAATAATATGGGGAGCGGGCCAGGATGGATGAAGATAGAGGGGGACCTCCAGCTGTTCCGCAACTTCAAATAGGGGCCAAAATTTTTCATCATCGAGATATTCGCCCTTGGCATTTGAATTGAGCTTCGCCCCCCTGAGGCCGAGTTTGGTCACGGCCCTCTCCAGTTCCACGGCAGACCCTTCAGGGTCCTGAGGAGCGAGGGCGGCCAGACCGACATACCGGTCAGGATATTTTTTAACGACATCGGCCAGTTCATCATTGGTTGCCCGCGCCAGGGCAATACCGTCCTTCGGCTCGAAGTGATCGCAGCCCGGGATGCAGAGGCTCAACACTTGCATGTCCACCCCAGCCTCATCCATCTCGGCGATTCTGTTTTCCCCCATATCGAGGAGCTTGTCCTCCAGCTTCAGGCTGCGGGGAGCCCAGAGTTTGGGTGTCATCCACAAACGGATATCCTTTTCACGAACCTCCTCAAAGGGCATTTCCTTTCTCGACCGCAGGTACTTGAGGTATTCGTCCGTGTAAAAATGTGCCTCGAGGTCTATGATTTTCATTTTTTT
>JAQYVK010000033.1 GCA_030145585.1 Desulfatiglandales bacterium
TTTTGATTGAAAAACGCAAACACCCCCCTAAAGTCTTCTTTGGCTGGTGGATAGTCCTCGTTACCGGAATTTTATCCGGCCTAGGTCACGGTTTATACAGTTATGGGATGTCCGCATTCTTTAAACCGCTATCAGCAGAACTGGGCCTCAACCGCGCCGTCACCTCTGTCGCCACAGGTATCGGCTGGTTGAACCACGACATTAGCTCTCCTGTCACGGGCTGGGCCTGTGACAGGTTTGGTCCAAGGTGGTTCATCGCGGTTGGGGTATTTATCATCGGTGTCGGTTTGACTCTGATGAATTTCATTACGTCGGTTTGGACATACTACATTGTCTGGGGAATCCTGATCGGTTCGGGGATTAATCTTGCCCTGACAGTATCCGTGGATAAAACGCTTACCAACTGGTTTATCAGAAAACGGGGATTGGCCCAGGGAATGAAGTTCGGATTAATTGGGCTTGTCAGCGTCATTATTGTGCCTGTTGTCAGCTGGCTGGTGGTTATAGTCGGATGGCGCATGACCTGTGTTATATTCTCGGTTGTGATGTATATAGGCACACCTTTTGCCTGGTATTTCGTGAGACAGAAGAGACCGGAGTATTACGGGTTGATGCCGGATGGGGCCGGAATGGGGGGAGAGACCGTTGAGGACATCGAAGCCCTGGTAGAGCGAGGCATGGAATACGCAACCATGCATGAAGAAACAGAGTTTACCCTCAGGCAGGCCATGAAAACGTCAACGTATTGGATGTTAATGTGTGGGCAGGCCTGTCAAACGATCGTTTCTGGCGGTTTCATAATCCATGTCATTCCATTCCTTACCGACATGGGGATTACCCCGACCGTTGCTGGGGGCATGATGGGGCTGATGGTGTTTTTTACGATTCCCTCTCGTTTTTTCAGCGGATTGATGGCCGATCGATTCGAAAAGCGGCATCTACACCTTCTGCTGGGGAGTTCCTTTTTCTTTCAGGCCGTTGCGTTTGTTTTCTTCCTTTTACACCAGAGTCTCTTTACCGTGTATGTGTTTTTAATTCTTTTCGGCTTCGGAAGCGGCGCGAACACCCCTCTCAGTATCCTCACCAGAGGCCGTTACTTTGGCCGTAAAGCCTACGGTTCCATCTCCGGTACGTCAACGCTATTTCAGGCGCCTCTATCTCTGGGGAGTCCCATATTTGCCGGATGGGTCTATGACACGACCGGCAGTTATATGATGGCTCTTATATTATTTACGGCACTCTTCATCTTAGCCACAATTCTGACCATGATGGTCCGCCCTCCCAAACCCCCCAGTCAGATAACCGACATAAATAAATTCATGTAACATTTACCCGCCGGCTCTGTGGCGGGCCTTGTCCGCCTTAAGTTCAACTCGCCATAGGTTTATCCTCCTCAGGAGGGCGAGCAAGCACTTGTCAACCTCCAGCTGATCGAACGTTCAACATCGAATATCGAATGACAAAAAAGTTGAGCATTAAGGCTCAGCTTCGAATGTCGAATGATTCATTAATTGGACGTTGGAAGTTCGATGTTCGATGTTCAATGTGTTATTTTCTTTCCCCTTAACCTGGCCTTTTGCAGATGCTTAATTTCCTCCAAATGGCCTTCTCCTGGCCTTTTGCAGATGCTCAATTTCATACAAAAGGCCCTCCCCGATTCATTTTTAACGACTCACCGTTAACCGTTTACTGTTCACTATTTTTTTTATTCTAAAACATAAATATTCTTTTCCTTACACATGTCCTTGAGAACCTTTGGCCACACGGTGACACTCACCTCTCCTATATGGGCCTTTTTGAGCAAGAGCATGAAGGTCCGTGACTGCCCGATCCCACCGCCAATGCTGAGGGGTATATCTTTGTTGATAATGCCCTGGTGGTATGGAAACTTGAGGAAGTCAAGCTGTCCGGAAATCTCCAGTTGTTTTTTCAGAGATTCAGCATTTACGCGAATACCCATAGATGTCAGCTCGTGGCGGCGTTGGGTCAGAGGGTTCCATACAAGGATGTCACCGTTAAGGCCATGCATAGGTCTGCCATCCTTTGATGTGGTCTCTGTAACCCAATCGTCATAATCGGCAGCCCTCATTTCGTGCGGGTATCCGTCATTGAGAACCCAGCCGATTCCATAGATGAATAATGCTGGGTTTTCCTGCACAATAGCTGTCTCACGAGCTTTACGAGGCAAATCATGATATTTTTCGAGGATATCCTCGGCATGAATGAAAGTAAGCTCATCAGGTAAATTGGGATATTTGTCCGTCTTGAGCTGCGGAAAAAGGTCCTGGACACATGTCTCAGCACCCTTGAGGACCTTCCATAACTTTTGCACAACCTCCGTAAGAAAATCCAAATTGCGCTGGTCTTCCGTGATCGACAACTCCCAATCCCATTGGTCCACGTAAGCACTGTGATCATGGTCAAGGAAGTAGTCCTTCCGAATAGCACGCATGTCGGTGAGCAGGCCCTCTCCCACGCCCATATCAAATTGTTTAAGCGCCATTCGCTTCCATTTGGTTGCGGCCTGGACAACCTGGCCATTGACGGGGTTCTTGCCGTGATCATTGGAAATGTGAAACTGGACCGGGCTCCTCGACCCGTCACGGTCGAGAAAATCGTTCACGCCGCTTTCCTCGTCTACAATTAAGGGAACCGATACCATCATCAGATTCAGTTCTTTACAAAGGTTCTCTTCGATATAGTTTTTTGCTGCATAGATTGCTTCCTGCGTTTCCTTTGGGGACAACAGAGAGTTGTAATCTTGTGGAAGGACCTTCTTCAGTTCATTATAATCCCCAATGCCGGGTCCAGCCAGATCTGCCTCCTTGTCTAACATAACATCCTCTCCTCTTTTAATGGTTATCCAGAATTCTCCAACACCAAAGCCTGCCACCACTTTTCCTATCACAAACCTTTTCACATTTCAAATGAAAATTATTGTCCACATCATTCCAAGCTCCAATCCCATCCTCCCCATTCTGGTGACAGTAGGAAATTAAGCATCTACAGTCACCCCTTCCGCCCTGTACCTACCGTTCACTGTTTACCGCTTACTGCTCACCTTTCAGTCAGCAGGGTTTACCCTCTACGAGAAAAAGTGATTGTTTACATAGGTAATTTATTGTACTCTAAAAAAAATCATGACTGAAGTAACCCAAATAAAAATCGGCAAACACACTGTCGGCCTTGTGGGCTTTAAGGAAGCCCTTAGCGACATGGCAGAGGCGTATGCAGAACAGCCCGACGACATGGTGGCTGAAGAATTATTAAACCGGCTGTCAAAAAAGAATTACATCGCAGAAAAGGTTCAAAAAGATTACAGGCGTGCGTTTGTCAGGGAGTTCAGAAAATCACTCGGGCAGCCTTTTGATGACGAAAGTCCTGAAGGGCTGGAAATTAAAATACTGGGGGAGGGGTGCGCTATATGTAACAGCCTTGAAGATGGGGTGAGGGAAGTTTTATCAGAAATGTCGCTGGGTGCCGACCTCGAGCATGTCAGAGATGCTGAACAGATCGCCAAATACAAGGTCAAGGGAACCCCTGCCCTGATTATCAACGGCAAGGTCATGAGCACGGGGACACCGCCGTCAAAAAAGAATATCATAGAATGGCTGGAAGAAATCGGCCATCGGAAATCCCCGGGAGGAACAATGGACAAACCTGTACTTATAAAGAACATTACCTTCTCAGAACCCCACAATCTCTCCGGACTGGTTGATTATGAAGAGGGGAGGGTTGTTAGCCGCACTTTTGCTCAAAATTCAAGTCTAAGTTTGACTCTGTTTGCGTTTGATGGGGGAGAGGAAATCAGTACACACACAGCACCTGGTGATGCCATGGTGCAAGTCCTGGATGGTGAGGCGGTTGTGAATATCGACGGGGAAGAAATGACCGTTGGTGCAGGACAGGTCGTGGTCATGCCGGCCAATATCCCCCATTCGGTCACAGCCGTAAAACGGTTCAAAATGCTATTAACCGTCGTAAAATGATTGGGGCCAGGTCTTAAGAGACCTGACCCCTCACAAACTGCTTTTCTACTTTTACCCGCCGTTCCTGTGGCGGGCTTCTACTCTTTGACTTATGGATTCCTAATAGTCTTCTGGTGACTGTAAGAAATTGATCATCTACAGTCACCCTGACTGTAAGAAATTGATCATCTACAGTCACCCCTTCAGCCTTTTTATCCTGAGCACGTCGAAGGACAGCCTATAGGGCTATATATTTACGAATCAATGCTGCCGCCGGGGCCTGATAGAACGAAAATTTTTCCAGAGCCCGAATGAACAGCAGTTATCGTGTAGCTCTCGGTATCAGCAGACGTTACAGTGATGTTGACGTCTTGAGACCGGTAGAAATTATAAGGTAAAGTTTCAAGATTTGATATGACAGGAGAATAAGTTTCGTTATCCAAAAAATAGGCTTCCTGGGCCGTAGCCGCGTTTCTTAGATCGGATAATACCGCTGCATCAAGTGATTTGCTCCTGTAGCTGGCGTAGGTTGGGATCGCGATGGCCGCCAGGATGCCGATAATGGCTATGATGACTACCAACTCAATAAGCGAATAACCTTTTTCCCCCGCACGTTCATTAAATAGTTTCATAATCGTAACCCTCCTTCTGCCTATTTAGCTGTAAGGCAAAATATAGAGCACAACTTATTCTTGGATTGTTATCCGAAAAAAGCAAGTACCGTGCCGAAAGATGTAAGTACTCTATTTTCCAAGGGAAGTGGGGACCCCGGCCCTTTCTGGTTAAGGGTTCTTGTATCCTATTGTGCAATCTTCATAAAAATTAGTGCACAGCTCAAGAACGAGAAAACCACAGGCCTTATTTGGATCTAGTGTAGGAGCATTTTTATGAAAAGCCCTTTTAAAAAACAATGTGGGCTGTGCTGGGGGATTGGAACACACGAAGGGTTGAATTCTGTTTTTCGATAAAGATTTTGAATGGTTGCCCCAGTTTCCACCGGAATAACTCGGGAGATCTCACTATTGACAAAACAATGAGAATCCGGATACAGTACCGTGGTTTCTATTATACAAGGGGCTGTACTAAATGATGTTCAGAAGATTAAGCTAAGTTCTCCCCCGGCCTATTGGGAAGGAAATAAGTCAATTCACAAGATAATCACTTCCGTTAAGACCAACCTCGTTTAAACCTGTCCGAAAACAAACTGGCATTGGAGATAAATAACAAAAAGATACATGTACTGATTACCTTTCATCAATGAGAGATGGAAACCTTCATTGAATTCATACCAAGGATCTATTAAATCGTAAAAGACTTTTCATGAAAACTCCAACCACATCGGGGTGCGACTATGAAGATCACAATAATTAATCCCAATACTACAGGTGAGATGACAGAGGATATTTGCGAATCGGCCCATTACTTCTCGCGGCCTGAGAGCGAAATAAGGTGTGTCAATCCTGAAAATGGACCCGTGACGATTGAAGGATTCTATGATGAGCA
>JAQYVK010000034.1 GCA_030145585.1 Desulfatiglandales bacterium
AAGGAGCAGCTTAACTTATGAAAGCGCTTTATTTTAAAGAACATGGTGATCTCGACGTGATCCAATATGATGATGTTGCCGATCCGAAACCGGGTGTCGGGGAGGTCCTCGTGCGGGTCCGGGCTTGCGCCATCAATCACCTGGACATTTGGGTAAGACGGGGCTGGCCCGGCTTAAAACTGGAGATGCCGCATTGGTGCGGAGCAGATGTTGCGGGTGAAATTATCGAGCTGGGCGAAGGGGTCTCCGGATGGGAGATTGGACAACGTGTGGTCGTGGATCCTGGAATCAATATCTTGGAGGACGAATTCACACGACGAGGCGAGTTCACCCTTAGTCCCGGTTATCTCGTTCTTGGCGAACAGATGCGAGGGGGGGCCGCCGAATATTTGGCCATCCCAACTCGCAATCTTGCCATCATGCCTGAAGACCTCGATTATTCCGAGGCAGCAGCACCCCTGCTCGTCAGTCTTGCCGCATGGCGCATGCTGATCCATCAGGGCAAACTCCGTGCGGGCGAATCGGTCTTGGTGGTTGGGGCAGGAGGCGGCGTCAACAGCATGGCCATACAAATCGCGAAGCTTGCGGGAGCAAGGGTTTTTGTGGTTGCCGGAAACAAGGAAAAGGCGGCTCGGGCATTAGAACTGGGTGCCGACACCATCCTGGATCGATCAAAGGTCGATTGGGTTCGGGAGATTTACCGGCTTACTCATAAGCGTGGTGTGGATGTGGTCGTGGATAATGTGGGCATGGCCACAATCAGTAACAGCATGAAGGCGGTAGTGCACGGAGGGAGGATCGTCATCATCGGCAACACCAGCGGGCCTCACGCTGAAATCGATATGCGTTTCATTTTCGGCAAGCAGATCAGTCTCATCGGCAGTACCATGGGGTCCCACCAGGACTTCCGGGATGTAACCACCCTGCTGTGGAGCGGGAAACTGCGACCGGTTATCGACCGTGTCATGCCGTTGAATCGAGGGAAAGAGGCATATTCTATTTTGGAACGAGGAGAGCAGTTTGGTAAGATTGTCTTAACGCCGTGACCGGCTGTAAGTATATTTTTTTCTCTCACAGAGCGCGCAGAGGTCTCAGAGTCTGTTTGATCTGAATTCCTGAGAGGAGAATTCAGATCAATTGGCCATCTCTGTGGCAGAAAGGTTCATAAGATTAATTAAATTATGGCGGAAATTGCATCTATAGCGCTTGCATAGGCCATAGCCAACCCTTCAAGGTCTTCTTGAGCCCTGGCGAGGTCATCGTCATTGTCTATAAAAAATGGCTCGGCAATCACACATGGGGCCTTTGTATATCTGAGCAGATAGCCTCCCCGGTCTTCACTGGTTTTTGGTTTTATACCTCTATCTGGGAGTTTTAGATTCTCCACCAAGGCATTCTTTAAAATCTCCGCGATCATTTTCCCTTTTTGTGACTTGTAATAATATAAGACCTCTGTGCCGGAGACCTCTTGGTTGAAGGCATTACAGTGAAGGCTTATAGTAAAATGAGGGTTGTATTGGTTGATATCACCCGGGAGGTTCTTGTAGGTTCGTCTGTAAATGCGCTGGGTTTCCACCGTTGTTGTTTTTCCCTCGATGCGAATGGCCAAAGCCTCATTAAAATCAAATTCCTTGATGCCGGTGTTAGGGTTTAGGGCTCCCGGTGATTTTTTTTTATGGCCGATAACCAATGCGCATTTTTTACGCTGCTCCTGCCTTTTCGGACCTTCTGATTCGAGTTTGCCCAACTGTTTCCGAATCTCATCTAATGAGAGGATGCCCTTTTCGGCGAGTGAATTGATCAGGCTCCTAGTCACCGGCGAGAGGACCTCGACAATCTTTGCATCATTGAGCACTTTTTTTGTAAGATTTCCCCTCACAAAGGCCATTTTCCCTACGCTATCCGGGTCAATGTCCATCGGCACCGGTTTATGACCCTGATCGGATCCTTTCTGGTGTTCCTTAAGCCGTATCTTACCGGATTCTGTAATTAAATATCCCCCGGCCCGGAGAATTCCTGAGAGCAAATCTTTTCTTTCCATAGAGAGTTTTCCCTCCTTAATCCCACCATTCGGCATATTCGCCGACTTCTGATCATATTGCGACTAAATTCAAAAACACGTCATTTCTTAAGCTTCAAAAACCATGCCTTTCGAGCGCCTGGCGTCATGCCGCGAAGTCTTTATCTGGATCCCGGCTCTGCGGCCGGGATGACAGATTTGCCGGTATTTTTATTAATTCTTTAAAAACCTAATCTTGATCTCCAATCATTTCTTTCAATTGGTATAAAATTTGCTTCATTTTCACCAGAAGACTACCTTGAGAGGAGAGACATGAATCGACAGATTATTTGGCCTATACACTATTTGATGGTGTTTATAGCCGCAACCCTATTCCTAACGACTTCCTGCGTCACAGGGACCTCCCGAAACAATGGCAAGACTGAACTTAGTGACAAGCAAAAATATGACATCTTATCCAAGGAATATCGGAGTCTCAGAAAGGAATACGATAAAATCTCGAAAAACGGTGGTTCCGGATATAGAGAGTTAGAGAAAAGGATCACCCAACTCAACACAAAGCTGATCGAAAAAGACAACGAAATCGACGAAATTGCCACGCGGGCGGCTGCCCTTCAAAACAAACTGGACGAAGCTATTCAAGAAGTGGTTCGGGCTAAAGCAAAATTGCGAAGTCTTGAAAGTAGAGCGGAGACGGCTACCAGCATTGCCGAGACGGAAATTGCTCTCAAGGCTCTAAGGGTTCAACAGCCGGACCGAAATACAAACCCAAGCATCATTCAAGCCGAACAGTTACTGGCAATGAGTTCCCAAGAATTCAAGAAGAAAAACTACAGCGGCGCCTTGTATCTTGTTAATCAGGCCAAAGACAACATCCGTAAGGCCCAGATGCGTGGAGACGGGCAAAAATCAACAGTTACCTTGCTCGGGGAGGTGCTCTTTGCCAAGCCCCTGAACCTCAGGGTGACCAAAAAAAGCAATGTTCGGGAGGGACCAGGCCTTTACTTTAAAATTGTTGCCATCGTAGGACCGAAAACCCCTCTGACAGGATATTCATTCAAGGGTCAATGGTTGAGGGTTAAAGGTGAAAATGGTGTAGGTGGTTGGATTTTTCAGGATCTGGTGAGGGGCAGATAGTTGCGGGTATGAGGTTTCCTGTCACTTCTTCATCCGAATCTTTTTCTTTCTTTTTCGGATCGTCCCACGAGCACGAATGACCCGGTCACGGCCCGCCTTCTTTGCCTGGTAGAGCGCCGCATCAGCTTTACTAACCAATGTCTCAGGATCTTCTCCATGTTCGGGGTAAGTGGCAACGCCCATGCTTATCGTTATGGGAATCTTTTTCTTATCGTCACCGAATGTTTCCCTAGCCAACTGTTTTCGAATCCTTTTAGCCCCCTGCAACGCCTCATCCATACCGGTTTCCGGAAGCAAAATCATAAATTCTTCACCACCATAACGTGCGGCATAATCACTACTACGGATCGATTCCATAAAGATAGAGGCCATTCTTCTAAGGACATCGTCCCCAGCCTGGTGACCGTATGTGTCGTTGTATTTTTTAAAATAGTCGATGTCGATCATGAGCACCGCAAAGGGATGGTTGTGCCTTTCTGAGCGTGTCACCTCTGAGGCGATTTTCTCCATCAGGTGCTTGTGGTTGTGGAGACCGGTGAGGCTGTCGGTAACGGAGAGTTCGTGCAGTTTTTTGTTTCTTTTCTTTAGGGTTGAATTCATTTTATCCAGCTCGTCACGACTCTGGCGTAAGCGGTGCACCATATTGTTAAAGACCTTGGTCATGAACCCCAACTCTCCGCCACCCTGTACGGGGAGATCCACCTCCAGATCTCCTCGGGCAACCTTGTCGGCGCCTCCAATCAATCGGTTCAGGGGACGAACGATCGTCACACCAAGGAGGTAGGCGGCTAGTCCGATGATACAGAGAAGGAACGCAACCAACCCCACAGTCAGGTTTCGTAGTCGGATGATTTTAGCATATGCCTTTTCTTTATCTTTTTCGGCTACGATTCCCCAATTGAGCGGGGGCACCTTCTTGAATGTTCCCATCACATCCTTACCCCGGTAATTTATATACTCATGGGTAGCCGATTCACGAGAATAAAGTTTTTTTGTATATGATTTTCCTAGGCTGATCTCCATAAAATTGGAAGTGACGGGCTGAGTGGTGCTGAACACCGCCCCTCCCTGGGTAATGAGATAGAGTTCACCCGCCTCCTCCAGTGTGTAGTTCTCAAGGACACTGATTATTTTTTGAAAGTTGAGTTTCGCAGCCAAGACCCCCAGCAGACGTTCACGCCCGGTGAAGATCGGGTAAGCCGTGACCATGACGCCCATTTTAAGGGTCTTATCCCACATAGGATTGCTGATAATAGGGGTGCCCGCTTTCGCCGCTTTGAGCCATCCCTGTGGCAAGAGCACGGCGGATTTTTTTCCTGAACTGGACGCCACAACCCTCCCCCGTGCATCCAGAACCATCAGTTCTTCATAAACCGCGAACTTTGCCCTTAATGATTTAAGGTAATCGCGAAGGCGGGTTAGGGATTTCCTGTTTTCGGCTGTGCCCCTTTTAGAGCCAAGAATCTTCTCAAGATTTTCAGGAACCAAATAAGAACTGCTGAAGACTTTTACCTCATACAGCCGTTCCTTGAACGAGACATCAAATTCACGGGAGGCTTGAGAAGTCGCGTTGAGCAATTCCTGAGTGATTTTCTCGTCCAGAAACTGTCTGTTCTTCACGTAGGAGAGCCACCCCATGGTGAGGGATGGAATAAAGGTGGTAAGGAGGGCGAGTACAATGATTTTGCTTTTGATGCTCTCCAGGCGAACGATGCTGAGAAAATGCGTAGTGGCCTGTTCCCAGGAAATCAAAAAATCCCTCCCCCTTTCGTTGATGTGGAATGAAAACAACGGACGTGTCATCAAACGGAAAGATTATATATTATCACATAGTTGGGGGATTTTCCAGATATTTCTCTGGTATTGAAATTATTCCCACCTTTTCATGATCTCTCTGAAGATCACCAACTTTTGCACGTCCTGTGTGCCTTCCCCCAGTGCGGAAGCCCATGCATCCATAGGGAACTTGTGGATCGGATGTTCAGAGATGACAGACGCGGCCCCGAAAAGATCTGCCGCCCAGGTGGTCACTTCTCTTGCTATCATCACCGTCAGGTATTTGGCGAGGGATGACTCGAGCCTGAAATCCAGGCCTTGATCTCTTGTCCAAGCCGCCTTATGAAGCACGAGCCTTGCGGCTTCAATCTTTGCATAAAAATCTGCGATTTCAAAAGCCTTGCTCTGATATTGCACGATTTTCTGTCCAAAAATAGAACGCTTTCTTGCATGACCGACAGCCAGCTCAAAGGCACCGACGGCCGTCCCAAGGGTGAGTGCGCTGATCGATATCCGGCTGTTAGTAAAGATGGTCAACACCTGTTGAAGTCCTTGTCCTTTTACACCTAGCAGATGGTCTTTCGGGACAAAGACGTCGGTAAATTGTACCCGGGTGAGATCGGAGGGAATCCAGACCTGTTTGTTTAGTTTCTTCCTCTTAATCCCTTCCGACTTTAGATCCACCAGAAACATAGAGACGCGTCGGTTTCTTGAAGCCTCGGGATCGGAGACTGCGGTCACAATGGCCATGTCGCTTACCAGGCCATTCGTGATATAAGCCTTGGTCCCATTGATGCGCCACCCGTCTTCGATCTTATCCGCTATCATTTTTATCCCGGCAACATCACTCCCTGCTTCCGTTTCCGTATTCCCAACACACATCAAAGTCTCTCCTATAACCGCTTTCTCACCATATTTTTGCTTGAGCTTTTCAGAACCAAAGAGCCACAATCCCATAAGACCCAGGTCTGCATGGGCAAGGGCCGCCACGGCAACCCCCGGTGAAATGATCCCCAATTGTTCGACCAGGAGGACTTCCCTTAAGGCGTCTTGCTTTTCGATGCCGTCCTTTTCCCAGGTGAATCCAAACCATCCTTCACGGCCCAAATCTTGATAGAAATCTCGTGGGATGGTCTTATCTCGGGTCCAAACGGACAGGTTTGGGACAAGTGTCTCCTGAAGAAAACTTTTAAAGCGTTCTACATCCTTAGAAAGTGTTTCAGGAATGGAAAAATCCATGTTTTCCTCCTTATGAATTGGTGAACGGTGAACAGTCCTTCGACATACTCAGGATAAATTCACGGTGAACAGCTTCTACAAGAAAGAACCATTGAAAAATGTGAGATACTTCTATTGAGACTGTCGAAAAACCGGTTTCTGAGAGGCTAACGGAAAATTTCCATGTCAGCTCTTTGGCGACAGGAAAGAAAGCAATTTACAATTTTCTCTGAGCTCTGCGCCACATGGAAAACACATATCTCGAACGGACGCATGGGCCGATTCAGCCATGAAAATAAGGGCGTACTTTTGGCTTTTTTTGCCAAAAAATTGACATCTTAGATCAAATTTAGGAACGATGTTCTTCACTGGAAAAG
>JAQYVK010000035.1 GCA_030145585.1 Desulfatiglandales bacterium
TGCGGGAGACTTATTACACGCTGCGCAAACCGGATCAACACCCTTTGATCACCGGTTTGGCGTTCCCCTTTTCGAATTTATTCATCAGCATCCTGAGAAAGGAGAACTCTTTAATCAGGCCATGGTGGAACTTAATGGAGCTGACTTAGACATTGCGTTAGAGGAGTATGATTTTTCTGAGGCAAAAATCGTCGCAGATATCGGCGGCGGCCTGGGGCATGCACTACAAAAGGTTTTGAGCCTTTACCCCGGGATACGGGGTGTGCTTTTCGATCAACCCGAAGTCATTGAAGGGGCAAGTGCGGTTATTGAGAATAGCGGATTTTCAGATCGGATAGACCTTGTTCCTGGAAACTTTTTTGAAAGCATTCCGGTCAAGGCCGATATTTATCTTGTAAGCCGTGTACTGCACGACTGGAGTGACGAAGAAAGTGTCCTGATTCTTAAAAATATTGCCGCTTCAGCCCATTCTGACATTCGTCTTGTGATTGGCGAGTTTGTGATTGGAGCGCCCAATGTGCCTGACTTCGGGATAATTGCGGATCTGATTATGATGAGTTTACTCAGTGGTGAAGAGCGAAGGATGTCTGAGTTTGAAGCGATTCTTAACGGGGCCGGATTTGAAATGATCCGAGTCATCCAGACCAAATCAAAAATGAGTTTAGTTGAAGGAAGGCTGAAGCAGAGTATACCATAGTGGCCGGATTGAGGAATAAGGGCGACATCATATCGTTGTATCAGGGATGGTTTCGAATCCGGCTGAAAGCACGAAAACGCAGGCTCTTAAAGGCACTGATAATGCCCTGATAGTCCTGATATCGGTCCTTGGGATCCTTGGCCATCATTTTTTCAATTACTTTTCCCAGGGCATTTGAAACCTCAGAATTTTTTTCTTTCAGAGGCGTCAGCGGACGGTTCAGATGTTGGTCCAAAATGTCCTGGACGCTGTCGCCTTCAAAGGGTGGATAGCCCGTGAATGCATGGTAAAAAGAGGCCCCGAGGGAGTAAATATCGCTTCGATGGTCCAGTGACTGACCGGACAGACTCTCGGGGGATATATACAGAGGGGAACCCATGATGGCCTCCTCCGGCTTTGTACCCTGGCTGCTTGCATCGTTAATCTTGGCCACCCCAAAATCCACGACTTTTACAACATCTTCATAATCGATCATGATATTTCCGGGTTTTATGTCCCGATGGACAATGTTCTTTTCCTTGACAAAATCGAGGGTCTCGCAAACGGTGACCAAATATTCAATACCTTTCTGGCTGTTGAGGTCTCCGTGCTTTTCGATCAAGTCCAAAAGGGTATCGCCGTCTATAAATTCCATCGCATGGTATAGGATGTCGTCGCTGTTGCCGATATGATAGATCTGAGCGATGTTGGGGTGATCCAGCTTGGAGATTACCCGGGCTTCCTTAATGAACATATCACAAAAGGCTGGCTGGGATGAAAGTTCATAGGAGATCACCTTCAGGGCCACTTCCCTTTCCAGAGCCACATCCCAGCTCTGAAAAACCCCTCCCATACTCCCGGATCCAATAAATGTGATGGTCCGGTAGTTATCCAGTTGCTTGCCCACCAGGCTGTAATAGAACCGCGTGTCATAGGATGGTTCATCCGTTTCCCCGGGTGAATCCAGAGACGCTTTGTACACATCAGGGGTTTGCTGCGGTTGAGAAGTCAACCGCACGATCTCGGTAGGTGTATAGGCCGGGTTTGCCTGCTTCTCCGGGCCGACCGGCGTAGCGTCGGGTAAGGCAGGAGACTTAAGAGACTCCAAGTCCATAAAGATCTTTTCCCAGATCAAGTCCTGTATGATTTCTATGCCAGTGCCTGTGGGGGATTGAAAGTCGTCAAAATGGATATGTTTAATTTGTCCGTTTACGATAACCGTGCCCTCGGGCAGCGTAAAACGGATCATCAATGACACACCGGCTTTTCCAAACAAAGAGGTCTCCACAAACATCCCCCGGATGTCGTAATTTATTATCTTGCCCGGAAACCATAACACACCGTCACGAGAAACATCGATCTCCAAAGATGGCAGAGGTGTGGATCTTTGGTTATCCCGCTTTTCCGCTGGTTGCAACAAAACCGTTTGGGACCCTTGAAGGGGGGCATTGGAGGCTGATATCTCCGACGATTCATCGGCCTTTTCTGAAGACTCTAACGAAATAATTTCGCTGATACGTTTTGTAAGATCCTGCCCATCCATCGGGTAGACCAGAAAGTCGATGGCGCCGAGTTCAAATGCTTTAAAGGGCCGCCCCTGATCATTTACCGGTACCAGGAAGATAAAGGGGATCGCCTCACGAAGCGGGTCTTTCTTGATAAAGTTTAAGAATTCATTGCCACTGATATCCTGAAGATCCTTGTCGCAAATAATAAGGCCCACGGAGTTGGCGGAAAGAACGGACAAAGCGCCGCGCATTTCCATGGCCGTATGGACAGTGGACCCTGCCTTACCCAGAAGATCGGCAGTATGCCTTAAAAACTCCTTGTCACGATTAATCAGGAGGATATCTTTTTTATCACTCATGGTTCTCACACCCGCAACATTGGTTAATGCTTGTCGCTTTACCTCTCCGTACTCATGCGGTCTTGGATTTCGGCTTTAGACATACCTGTAACGCAAAGGCGGTTTCTTCCACATCGAATATCAACACAGCGATGCTCGATGCCTCGGGATGTCCCAGCTGATGCCCGGAGCCCACAACCACCGTCGGTATAGAGAGTTCAAAATAGTAGGGCGTACCACTGAAATTCTTCTTGGTGGCACCGCTTATCATATTAATGATTTCCCCGACTCCGTCATGGATGTATTCGGCATTGACCATGTCCTCTTCCACTTTCATCATCTGAGCTATGATTTTTCGGGCAAGGGGCCAGTAAAAGGTGACGGCCACCGTCCCCTCAGAGTTTCCGGATAGTCCTATTATTCCGGAAATATCACCGAATATTTTAAATTCTTTCGAAAACCAGACTTCTCTGAAGGTTGGCTCCACCGATGCCATTGTCTTCAGGACCTTGACGGTGTTGTCAATGAAGGGAGTCAGATATTCCATCTCTTTTTCCAGAGGTTTGCGATCGAGACTCAAGTAGCCCATTAAAATCTGACGACAGGCGACAGGTGGGGCGTCAACGCTCAAAACCTCTGTTGCGCCGGCAGTGAAAAAGTGCTCCATGGGAATATGATCTTCCTGCTGTTTGATAATAACAATGGGGACATTGTTGAAGTTACAGCCACGTCGAATATCCCCAACTTTTTGTAAAATGGGATCCATCCCCTTATCCGATTCGAGAATAATCATGCTGGAATCCTTTGGTGAAAATCCATCTCCAAAGGAACTGCTCTCCAATGTCACTTTATCCCCCAACAGATCAGCAACTGCTTTCGCCACTTCAGGACTACAATCAATAAGAAGAATCTTATTCATGATCAATCTCCGCTTTCGGTTTTCCCCGCCAGAAAAAGTGTTTCCGTTCCCATAGGATTCCTGAAATTACTTGCTTTCGGGGGTTTAAAATCGGGTTACAGATTATATTCATAAAACACTAACGTGTGTCCATCCAGAAATGAGATATTTTGTTCAAGGGCAAGGCATGCAAAGATTTAAACCGCAGGCGCCACGAAGTAAGTGCCCTTGGGGTGAATATCTTGTAATACTTCGAGTCCCGCCAACGGCGGGATGAGCATAACGCAAAGATTGGACAAAATAGCCATTTATGGATGAGCACTAACTAGCTCTGACCTTTTCCAGTGTTACTTTAATTTTTTCAATGAGTTCCTCCGCTTCAAAGGGCTTGGAAATATATCCGTGGGCACCGGCGCCAATAGCCTTGTCAATCTTTTCGTCCTCAGCCTCTGTTGAGACCATTATAATACAGACATGATCATAGGCCCCGTTTTTCTTTATGGCGCTCAATGTTTCCCAGCCGTTTAGCAGCGGCATATTCCAGTCGAGAATCACCAATTCAACATCTTCTGCGTTTTTTTCCAGAAGATCCAATGCCTCTTGGCCATTGGACGCTTTTAGGGTTTCATAACCTATTGGCGTAACAATCTTTTCAATAATACTTCTTATGACAAGTGAGTCATCAACTATGAGGGCCTTCATTATCAGTCTCCTTTTCCCAGCTTAAGCACAGCCGCAAAAATGATCGGATTTTATTTTTGTTTTTTAGTAGCCACAGAATTAGCATTAATTGTGCCAAACTCGATTGCTTCTGCCTAAAATATCATAACCTTCCGTTATCTATGGAAATCATATCAAAAAGAAATGCAGTGGAGATCATCATTCATATGAATATTCCGGCATTGTGTAGAAAAATATTTGAATTTCCTCGTAAAAATTGACACCTGACAAACAAGGACCTCTGGCAATTCACAAAAAATGCCTTTGGATTTTGGTATTAAGGCAGCTTTCATTCAGCATTCAAAAACAGGTTTAAAAGTGCGCGTAAGCACCCGATAGGATGTGAAGTCAAATACTTCATTTCTGGATAGACACTAACTCGTGCCCATCCA
>JAQYVK010000036.1 GCA_030145585.1 Desulfatiglandales bacterium
GTTGAAAACCCTGAAGGTAGGAATCTCAACGTCCAAATATTCTTCTATGATGCATAAATTAAGTGGTTGTCTGCAAATTTTTATGACAATGACCAATTTCTAGCGAGCACTAATTATTCAGCCGTAAAAAAAATTGAGTTCGACGAAATAACAATTTATCAGAGCCGCACAAAAGAGGACTGTCAATTATGATGACTGATGGATGTAGGACTTCATTTTTTTTAAGTCTAGCCAGCTCAGGGCATGAAGGGGCATGACTCCCCTCAAATAATGGAAGAGTTTTCCCATGGCCTTTTCGTCTTCCACGACGAATGAGAAGTACAGTGACGCTTCTTGGAAGAATTCCAGTTTGTTAATGAACACAACCTAACATATCAATTTTATTAAATAAATAATGATGGCACGAATCATGAAATTTTAACAAACGATAAACGACCGCTATACTGTCATGATTTCACACAAAAGGAGGGGAGAGGAAATGGTCCAAAACAAAACCGCGGTTGATCGGTTGAAGAATGCCATTTTAGATGCCGATTATGATGCGGCCCGGGTGATCACAAAAGACGCATTGGAGGCCGGTGTGGATCCCGAGGCCCTGATGAAAGAGGGTCTGAGCAACGGGATTCGCGAGTTGGAGAAGAAACTTTTCGGCGAATACAAGGTCTGGGTCCATCCGGTATTTCTCATGGCCATGGAAGGTGTCCGCATGTCCTTGGAGATTCTAGAGCCTCATATGAAACCAAAAGAAGATAAGGCCTTGGGGACGGTTGTATTGGGGACACCGGCAGGGGATACCCATGATCTTGGAGCCAAGATGGTGGCCCTGGCCCTGAAAGCGGCAGGATTTAAGGTGGACTACCTGGGCAGGGATGTCCCCCTGACACGTTTTATTCATCAGGTCCAAGAGACCAATGCTAATATCCTCGGCATATCCTCCTATCAGACATCGGGTTTTCGAAAGATAGAGGAAATCCTGGTTTTGCTGGAGACGGCAAAATTGCAGGATAAGGTCAACGTCATGCTGGGAGGTACGGTAATTACAGAAAAATTTGCAGGTCAATTGAATGTCGATTATGGGCGGCACGCGTCGGACGCCGTAAGACTGGCACACCAATACATCGGGAGGAAGTAAACATGTCGGAGATGACATCATCACAAAGACTCATGGCTACAGCCATGGGGAAAGAACCGGACAGGGTCCCTGTTTTCGGCGTATTTATAGATTGGGCATGGGCTCAACTATACGGCAAGGATTCTTTTTTAGAATACTCGGATGATCCGGAGAGGCTCGCCGAATGTATCATATGGGGATGCAAGGAGATGGGGGTCGATTCCGTCGGCGCCTTTCCGGATGTCTGCGTGACTTTCGAAGCCATCGCCGAAGCAAGTGGTCTCTCATACCCTTCCTTAAAATGGAAAGACTTTATTCCTACCCATCCGCACCGACTTTATGGAGGAGACCCAGTTAAGGAGCCCCTTTATGGCAACCCGCTGGTTCATAATTTAGAGGAGGCCAAAAAACTTAAACCGGCTGACCCCTACAAGCACGGCAGAATGCCGATATTATTAAAGACCATTGAATTGGCAAACAAGGCACTGCAGGGAGAATGGCCTGTTGGCGGCTCCTGTGATGCGGCCATCCACGTGGGTGGCGAGCTTATGGGCTGGACCCAGATGTTCATGGCCATGGAAAAGGATGTCGAATTCTGGCAGACCGTGCAGGATGTGGTTGTCAAAACATCCTGCGAATTTGCAAAGGCTCAAATTAAGGCTGGGATCGCCGGTTTCATGTCCCATTCTGAACTGCCTCACAAAGTCGGTTCAGAGGACTTCCTGAAACACCCGGTGTGGCCTGAAGCAGACCATCCAGCCGCTCTTTTTAAAAAAATCTGGGACGAATTTCAACTGGACACGACCCTGCACGCCTGCTCCATCGGGCCTTTCGAACCTGGATTTGACGTATGGAAAACCTACCTGGATCATTGCCATTCCTTTTTTATGCCTGAGTGCGGCGGCGCTGACGCCTTGGCCCGGGCCAAGGCAGAACTGGCGCCTGCCATGGTTATGGGAAACATCGATCCCGTCAATGTCATGCTTCATGGAACCCCTTCAGACGTTGAAGAGGCGTGTATTGAGCTCATTCAAAAGTGCGGGCCCGGCGGCCGCTTCGTACTCGGTCCCGGATGTATGGTGGGACTGGATACACCCGTAGAAAACATCCAGACCATGATCAACAGCGTGCACAAATACGGCAAGTACCCCATCAAATCCCACCCGACATCCAAAAGGCCGTCGACGGGTTGACTAAAAAGTATTGTATTGAAAATGGCCGGGCATGGGATGCCGGCTGCGAAAGAGGCAAAAAACTCTTTTTAGATGCCGGAGGGCGGATTAATGAGTTGAATGCCTCTGAAATCAATAAGGCCAATCAGTTGATTCAGCCGATGTGGGAAGGATGGATCGCAGCGATGGAGAAGAAAGGGCTGCCAGGGAAAAAGGCTGTTGATGATATGTACGCCATTCTGAAGGGCCTTGGTGTCGAGAATCCTGCCATCGGCTATGCTCCGGGTCATTAGGCGATCGATTTCTCGTAAAGGGAGGGTCTCTGACACAACAGAGACCCTCTGTATGCAAAAAAATGATAACCTTGCCAATGGAAACTGGTCAAAAAGATGACCCAATACTGGGTTGAAATCCTCCCATTTGGAAAAAAACAAAGGGCGGCGGAATCCGAAAATCTTCACCACCTCATTCGGGGGTGCGGTATCCCTTTGGCATCGCCCTGCGGCGGGCGCGGCAAGTGCGGAAAGTGCCACATTACTCTGATTAAAGGATCTTTTCAAGAAAGTAAGCCCAGTGCAACCGAAAAAGCCTACATTCAGCCGGAGGATTTAGCCAGGGGGGTCCGGCTTGCCTGCCAGGCCACCCTAAACGGTAGCGTGAAGATCCATGTTCCCCCGGAGAGCCTGGCAAGGGATATCAGTCTGGGTACAACGGGTCCTGAAACAACGATCAGGCCCTTTCCTGCAATTAAAAAATACTATTCGGCCATGACCGGGCCGAGCTTTCATGATCTCAAACCGGACACAGAGCGACTTGTAACATCTCTTCAAAAACAAGGTCTTCGCCCACGACATGTCTCCCCGTCGATACTGGCACTGTTACCGGACACGCTGCGGGAGTCCGGGTGGGGCGTTACGGCAACCATTCAGGACAAGCATAACATTATCGATGTCGAGACCGGTGATTGCAGGGATGATTGTTATGGTCTGGCCATTGATCTTGGGACGACCAAAATCGGGGGATCTCTTGTCGATCTTATCACCGGAAAGCGAGTCACCGTTTTCGGGGATGCAAACCCCCAAATCCCATACGGCGAAGATGTCCTGTCCCGAATCCATTATGCGGCGAAAGGCGATGAGGAGAGAAAATTCCTTCAAAAAACCGTTATAAACAGCATCAATCAACTCATTCTTGAGGCCTGCAGAAAGTCGAACATCGATACGCGTCACATTTACGAAGCCACATTGGTAGGCAATTCCGCCATGCACCATTTGTTTCTGGGCATATCCACGGTCCACCTGGCCGAATCTCCCTATGTTCCGGCAGTAAAAGGCCCTCTGGACATCAGGGCAAGGGATCTGGGCCTGAATATCAATTCCGAGGGGAACATTCACACTTTGCCTCTCATTACCGGATTCGTGGGCTCTGATTGTCTGGCCGGTGTACTCGCAACCGGTATGTATAAAGAAAAAAAAATGTGCCTGTTACTGGATATCGGCACAAACACCGAAGTCGTATTGGGCAATCGGGACCGCATGGTGGCCTGCTCCTGCGCTTCGGGCCCCGCCTTTGAGGGTGCGCACATCAAACACGGGATGAAGGCGGCCAAAGGAGCCATTGAATGTGTCGGTATCGACAAGCAAAGCAATAAAATTTATACGCAAACGATCCGTGACGCAGCACCCGCCGGGCTGTGCGGTTCCGGAATTATCGATTGCGTCGCGGAGATGTGCAGATCAAATATCATTGACGACCAGGGGATGTTTACCCAAGAAAGCGACTTTGCATCTGTGAGGCGCTCAGCTGAGGGAATGTGGGAATTGGTTATCGCACAAAATGAAAAGAGCGGGCAGGACATCGTTGTGACCCAGCAGGATGTCAATGAAATCCAGCTCTCCAAGGCAGCCGTTCTTACGGGGATATCCATTCTGATGCAGGAATTGCATGTCACTCCGGATCAAATCGAAAAGGTCTATATTGCGGGCGCATTCGGATCCACCCTCAATCCGATCAACGCAAAAAGAATCGGAATGATTCCCGATATACCCGTAGAAAGAATTAAAAGTACGGGAAATACGGCCATGACCGGTGCACAAATGGCCTTGATTTCGACCCGGTCCCGCAGAAAAAGCCAAAGAGTATCAAAGCAACTGGAATATCTTGAGTTGGCCACGCATCCGGATTTTCAGTCTTTTTTTGTGAACTCCCTCAGGTTTCCTAAAAAATAAAAACTATAAAGTGTATTAAAAATGAAAGGAGGAAAATATGCAACTAGACCATTTATTTACAGATGAACAAAAAGCGCTCAGGGAGATGCTCTAAAAATTTGTCGCCAAGGAGATCATGCCCATTCGAGAAGAACTGGAAACGGATCACAATCTGTTTGAGAGTGTGTTGCAGAAACTGGTGGATTTAGGGATCCAGCGGGGCGGTGTTCCCGAGGAGTACGGAGGGACAGGCCCCTATTCCATGACGACCCGTGGGATCATCACGGAGGACTTGGCCAAGGGAGATCCGGGTGTTGCCATGGTCACCGGTATGAATGCCGGCGAGTTCATTATGCCAGCCATACATCTCGGAAATAAAACGCTTCTTGAAACGTTCGCGCCACCCATTGCCGGCGATAAGGTGGTCTATGGTTGCCTGGCCATGACCGACTCGGCCGGTGGGGCGGATTCAGAGAATCCATTGTTCCAGGGAAGCGGCATCGGGACCCGGGCGAAACTTGAAGGGGATGAATATGTGATCAATGGGAGCAAATCCTGGCCCACGAACGCGGGCCTTGCGAACATGTATCTGACCGTGTGTACCACGGACCAGGACTCGGGGTTTTTCCCCATCGCAAGGAGATTTACAGAGCTTGCCTTAGATGAAATGGGACCGTGACTATAAGAGGGGCGGTGGTTAAAAAAATTGTTCTAAAAATTAAGTCAGGATATAGAGAGGCAGTTGATTTTTTGTATAACTTTATAAAAGATCGCGGAGTAGAACAACCCGCCATTGGATATAGTCTCGAATAAAAAAAACAAAGAGGAAAAAGTATTCGCAGGGGGTGTCTGTTTATCAGGGCCCCCCTGCTTTGCCAATATGCACAAGGATGGGAAACACACATATTTTTAGTAGGCTTAATACTTCAATTGCTTTATTTCATTCGACCCGTTTTTGTAATGAAGAATTAAGCATCACGGTTTTGACGAACGCTTAAAGAGTTAGGAGGAAATAAATGGATCAAATCGAATATGATGCCAGGAAACACGGGGACCGCTTGCTGAAATATAATTCTGTGGGGTTGAAGGTGCTGCTTCGGCCTGAAAACCACGGTGCGGAGATTACCAATTCTTTGCCCAAGTTCCAGAAGATTGAGCTCGATCCTCTCTCCCTGGATGTTGTGACCAATGTGAGTGAACTTAAGTTTCTTCCTAGTCGAAGACTTGAAAATCCCTTGGTTCCTATTGGAGCCATATCCCCTAAAATGTTTAAGCGGGGAAAAATAATGCACTATGGTATAACAATTTTGCTCCGATTGCTGAAGATGAAAAAATTTCAACCTCTTTTAAGGTCGTTTACAGCCAAAGAAAAAAAGGAAACCGATCTAGTAAAAGTCAAACAGATGATCAAGTCCTATGCGGAAAGTCTGGGTTATATCGTAGGTGTGACTCGTCTTGACAGACGGTTTGTCATTAACCATGACGACAGGATCATGCCCTATGATACGGTAATCATGCTTGGCATGGAAATGGATTTCGATCTTTGCGAAGAGATACCCAATCCCGGGAATAGGCTTTGGGACTGGGAAATATATAGAAAATCATCCCTGATGGTATGGAATGTGGCCAAATATATTCGAAAGATAGGGTATTATTGCCATGCCATCATTCCTATTGATGCAAGTATAAAATTTGTTCCCCATGCAATTAATGCTGGGATGGGAGAACTAGGCGCCCAGGGAATCTGTATTACGCCCCAATATGGGCCTCGCCAAAGATGGTGTATGATCGGAATCGAAGCAGATCTCCCAGTGGATCAACCTAAAGATTATCATGTGGCTGATTACTGTGATGATTGTCTTCTTTGCCTTAAAGCCTGCCCGGGCCGAGCGATCCATGAAAAACGTATCTGGTACAGAGGCGTGTATAAACGAAAAAATGACGATACCAAATGTTTTCCTTTTTTTAAAAAATATGAAGGATGTGGGATTTGCATCAAGGTCTGCCCATTTAATCGCTATGGGTATGAGGCATGTATGGACGCGTGGAAAAGAGATGGCACGATTTTGGGCAAATCAAATGCTCATAAAATAATCGCCGCAATGGGGTTGTCTGGGCATTGAAGAAGGAGATTGGGCCTGGATTGAGACACAACATGGTCGAGTGATGCAAAAAGTTCAGATATTCGAAGGCATCGATCCTCGGGTGGTGCACGGTCAGCATGGATGGTGGTATCCGAAGATGCCGGGAGAGGAACCCTGGCTACACGGCGTGTGGGTTTCCAATATCAATGTCTGCACTTCCAGTGAGGAAGCGGAATGTGATGAGGCTCTGGGATCCTGGCCGCTGCGCACATTTCAGCGCGAAGTGTATAGGGTAAAGCGCTATGGCGAGGAACCCCTGGTCGTTGGATGATGTAGACAATTATTCATTAAAATTATCGTCATGAATACTGCTTCTCCCTCTCCATGAGCTTAATGTTTATGTATTCGCTGACATCAGGCCCATAAGGTTGAAAGTTGCTTGGTGGCTTATCAGGCTCACCACCGGGTTGTTTTAAAAAGGAACCATAATTCTTCGGCATGGGCTGTTTCACCCAGCCCTTGTCAAATGGTGTTACAAAAGCATAGGAGTAGAGAAGGTTTTTGATCATCCAGGTACCATTCTCCTTGATGTATTCCATATTATAGATCCCGCACATCCAGAAGGCAGTCAGCGTGGGTTCTGCATCAGGTGAGGTTTGCTCCGGTAAAGCCGTTGGACCAAATCCCATCCATTGACCCCTCGCTGTTTTACCGTTTTTGGCCACTTGGACTAGAGGCTGGATCGCCATGATAAGACCCATTTTTCCAGGAACCTTGGTTAATTTGCCAAAAACACGCCTAATGGAATCAATCCCTTCCCATCTCCCCACATCACCGATTTCGTAAACTCACATCAGAAACTGTCTTCGCAAAAACCTCCTCAGGAACCCTGTCTCCTAAATTCATACCTATAAGGAAATTATACCTCGCCTGCAAATTATATATTTCCAAAGTGTCACGTAAACGACCGAGCTCAGCCTCTAATGCTTCTAATGTCATATTTAGCTCCTCTATTCTGAAAATAGATAAAACATTTATAACAAACCCTATTGATCCAAGCCTCAATCATTTTAGTCTTTTTCAAACGGCGCCTGAGGGCCATAAGTGTTCGGCCCTTCCGGCTTATATAGATCCGGCCAAGTGGGAGGGACATCCGGTTGGCTCCCCGATTCAGCTTCGAAAGGGCGTATATAATGGGGTAACGAGCATTCGTACCAACCCCCCTTATCTATGGGGCTCAAAAAGTGGAGAGAAAAGCAGAGCCTTTTAAAAAGCCATTGACCATCCTCTTTAACATAGTCGTTGTCATATCGACCAAACTGCCATATGGACTCAAGGTGTTCTTCGTCATCGGGTGAGAATTTTACCGGAAGCACACAAGGTCCAATGCAGTTCCACTGCCCATTTGCTGAAAGACCGCAGCACGAAGTGCATAGAGATAAGCGACTATACGGAAGTTTCGCGCACGCTATATGAGAAATTTAAAGAGGTGAAGTAGGCATCAAATGTTTTCTTTTTGCATTAGCTGTATTTTTGGTAATCATTAAGTTCTTGATATCACAAATAAAAAGGCAAAAGGCGCCATCCCATACGTATATTTTTAAACTCTGTAAAGATATGAGTTAATTCAACAGACATTAACAATCCTGGAAAGCTGGGCTTTTTTCTTGACGAAAAGAATAGAACTAGTTATTGGTTAAACCAATCATAGGTTTATTTTTTATTTCTCAAGATAAGCTCTATCATTAGCGTAATATTTGTCGAGGGACTTTCGACAAAGCCCTAGACCCAAATCAAAAATTATGCTGACATTGAGGAGAAATGGAACTTTTAAAAAAAATCGAACACAGAAAGCTTTATGAAGACGTAGCCAACCAGATTGAAGAAGCCATCGTTTCCGGTGAACTCAAGCCGAAAGACAAGCTTCCGCCGGAAAGGAGCCTCGAAAAAATGTTGAGTGTCAGCCGGGGAACGATCAGGCAATCTCTGAGATTGCTGGAACAGAAAGGCATATTAGAGATAAGAACCGGCGCCCATGGCGGAGCGTTTGTAAAAGAGGTAACTTCTATGGGGGACGTTCGTGCAGAGCGTGCATAAACGCTAAGCTACCGGAACCAGAGATCTCACTATAAAGTGAAAATATCATTCACTGTAAAAACCCTTGATATGTCTGACATATGGACTAACCGAGTTTAGCGGAAATGCAAAATACCGTTATAATTCTTTGGTAAAGAAATAGGCACAGAGCTTTCTCATACCATTTATAATATTGTGTCTGATCCTAATTCAAACATGGATGGTATGATCTCAAGGTAGGCTATAATCTATCATCGACCAGAAATCGTCTGATCAAATCTCGATATATTTAAATTGTGCCCCAAATTGTGCCTATTTTTGGTGATAAGCAGTGATAATTAGTGATGTTGAGTGACATTCGATCCAGAAAGGGTTAGGAAAGAAAAGCTAATGATGTTATCATTTTATGTCATTGTTTATCACTGTTAATCACTTGAAATCATTGGATTTTCCAGGGTTCGACTCCCCCCGCCTCTATACAAAATTTCAACCATTTATTTATCCGGAGATTCTTACCAAACCGCGCGGAAGTATAACTAGTGTCTGAACGAAAACCCCTTAAATCTCCCCCCTTTGGAAAAGGGGGGCTGGGGGGGATTTTGACAACACGTTGAAATCCCCCTAAATCCCCCTTTACAAAAGGGGGACTTATAAGGAAATCTGGGGTTTTTCGTTCAGGCACTAACTAGCGATTACAGATGAAATTCGCTGTTTGTCTACCCTTTTCTGCTGACAGCATACTAACTATTTGATATTATCCACACTATGCATAGGATGTACACAATGTATTCAGAATCAGGAGATCAGGGATGCTTAATGATTTCGTTTAGTTATGAAATATTTATACCGATGGAATGACTAAATGGGGTTCAGGGGGTCCGGAATTCAAATCGTCCCACCAGGGTCTAAGGCGAACATAATAATTGTGAAAATAAGCCTGTAAAATGTACGAAAATCTTCTTTGCATATATGCGATTATGCGGCCAGGATGGTACAAAAACTCGTTAAAACTCACAAAAACTCGTTTGGTATTAATAAGTTACTGAATTATCTTTGAAACTCTCGAATCCCGCCTTCGGCACCATTTTTTAAAATCAACAAACCAAGACTTCATTCCGTTCAGGCCGGCGAATTTTTCACCGGCCTTTATTAATTCTGCTAAGATCTTTTCTCTCCTGGTTGAACTTCGATTCATTCTTGAGCTTGTGTTGAAAGGTTCTTTCGAAGGTTTGATTGGAACTGATTCCCGGAAATTTTTTATGAGAATCCAATGTTTAAGTTTGACACATTGTGGTATTAATTAATTGACATTAAACACCTTTTTGAAATATTTTGATTTTTTTCAAGCAAATTACTATTCAGGCGATCATAAGTAGGAAAGCCAGGCCCAAATCGGCTGTCTTCTATTAATGGTCAAAAAAAAGAACAATCACGAAAGCGCCCGCCGTCGCTGAAGCTATGGCGCGGCAGGCGAAATGAGTAAAACACGAAGGATAGAGTTATCAGCCCTTCGATGCCGATTGTGAAAAATGGCCCTTACAATCGGCCGCTCAGGACAAGTGAAAAGGCATCAATGATCGGTTATAAGCATTCATAAAGCCTTCTTATTTCGTGTTTTCCTTCTTTCCCCTTTTCGTGATAATTGTTTAGTGTTTAAATGTTTGGAAATTTGGCATTTTTGAGATGGCTTCTATAATCTGAAAGGGACCTATAGTCATGGATTTCGAATTAACGGACGAGCAAAAAATGCTCCGTGACATGGTGAGGAGATTTGTTGATGAAAAGTTAATCCCTCTGGAGCAGGAGTACTTACTTCAAAAAAGAGAAGATCGGCGCCTGCGGACTCGCCATGAAATTCTAGGAGAAGATAAATTTTACCAGCTTCAGGAAGAAGCCAAAAATATGGGGCTTTGGGCTTTGTGGTTGCCTAAGGAATATGGTGGAGCTGGTATGGGATTCATAGAATATCTTATCGTAACCGAAGAACTTAAGAAAACTTTTATCTGGTTTGAGTTTGGTGGTGATGCTCCTCATGTGCTTTTAGAAGGTGGTCAAAACATGATTGATAATTACCTGCAGCCCTGTATCCGTGGTGACAAACATTATCATGGCGTGTTTGCCCAGACAGAACCCAATGCAGGAGCAGACCCCGCCGCAATTGAAACTACCGCGACTTGGGATGGAAATAACTGGATACTCAATGGTACCAAAACTTTCATTGGTGAAGCTGAATTTACCGATTTTCTTTTGCTTCCAGCGGTCACGGATAAATCAAAAGGTCATCAGGGTATAACACTCTTCGTGGTAGATAGGGAAACGGCCACCAGACCTGGATACAAAGTATCTCGGTTGATTGAAACCATGGCTGATGACTGGACACTCTGTGAACTGGTTCTGGATGACTGCCCTGTTCCTGCTGAAAATGTCGTTGGTGAGGTCGGTGAAGGATTTAAGGTCGCACAGAAATTTCTTGTTGTCCGTGGTCGGCTTCATCATGGAGGATGGCAGCTTGGGGCGGCCGGGAGGTGTCTTCAAAAGGCCGCAGAGTATGCTAAGTCCAGGACCACCTTTGGGAAGCCACTCGCAGAGAGGCAATCGATTCAGTGGATGATAGCAGACTCGGCCCTTGATCTCCATTGCACCCGATGGATCGCCTACCACTGTGCCTGGAAGGCGGATAGAGGTGAGGATGTACGCCTGGAGTCCGCCATGGTTAAGCTTCACGCGGATGAGATGGCTTTTCGCTTAATTGATAAGGCTGTACAGATTTATGGTGCCTTGGGTCTTACTAAAGAAACGGATCTGCACCGGTTCTATCTGACAGCGAGAATGTTGAGAATTGCCGGCGGGCCCATGGAAATAATGCGAAAGGTCATTGCGAGATCTATCTTGAGCGAAGAATATCCGGTTATTTAAGAGATTCTATCATACCAGAAAATAGTTGAGGATGAGTCTTTATGAAAATGATTGTTTGCATCAAACAGGTGTTGGACCCCGAAGCTCCACCGGCCAGCTTCAAGATTGACCCTCTAAGTCATAAGATGGTGCTGCCTGCGGGTATACCGCCTGTAATCAGTAGCTTTGACGAATGCGCTTTAGAAGCAGCCTTGAGGATTAAGGATACCACCGGCGGTAAGGTGACTGTCCTGAGTTTAGGGACCGGTCTGCTTCGAAACGTCGTTAAAAAACCGTTGGCCATGGGGGCGGATAATCTTGTGTTGCTCGAGGATGAAGCTTTTGATGGGGGTGACAGCTGGTCTACTGCCTATGCCCTTTCGAGGGCCATCAAGAAAATTGGCAGCTTTGACCTTATATTCTGCGGCAGGCAAGCAGATGACTGGGATGCGGGACAGGTTGGTTCAGGCCTCGCCGAGCTGCTGGATTTGCCCAGCATAACAGTAGCCAAAAAGATAGATATCACCAAAGATAAAGCCAGGGTGGAAAGAATCACTGATGGCGGCCATGAGGTTGTTGAGGTAGATCTCCCTGCTTTGATTACGGTAAGTAGCGAACTCGGTCCACCCCGCTACACCACATTAGAGGGGATTATGACCGCTAACCAGAAGGAGACAACCATCTTGAAACCCACTGATATTGGTGTGGAGGCCTCTCAAGTCGGAGCCTCTGGTCGGCGCATCGATTTGCAAAAAATATTCCAACCGATCCGTGAGGGCAACTGTGAATTTATTGTCGGAGAAAGTCTGGAAGAAGCGGGGGCCAATTTAGCCATGGAACTCAGAAAAGCCAAGATACTCTAACTTAAGTTGAATTGAAATCACATCATGTTTGCGAAGGATTTATCTAACAAAATATTTTCGCCACCAAGACACCAAGACACGAAGTTTTATTATAATAAACATTTATTGTTTGTGTCTTGGTGCCTTTGTGGCTATTCTTTCCGGTTTATCCGGGTTGGGTCTAAAGAGGCAAAGTAATTGTCTGAATATAACAATATTATGGTTTATACCGAGGTTGCTGGAGAAGCTCTATCAGCATTAAGCATCGAACTATTAGGTTGTGGACGCAAACTTGCTGATGACCTTGGACAAGACCTGTGTGCCGTGTTGGTAGGCACAAAGGTAAGCAGTTTGGCCCAAGCAGCCATTACCTATGGTGCCGATAAAGTATATCTGGTTGACGACCCTTTACTCAAAGATTACCAGTCAGATTCCTATGTCTCTGTTTTGGAAAAGGCGGTTACGCAGGCGATGCCCCAAATTCTTATTTTGGGACAAACCGCCGTTGGTCGTGATTTGGCTCCCAGGCTATCCTTCAGACTTGGCACCGCAGCCGTCCTGGATTGCGTACAGCTCACGATCGACCCCGACTCAAAACTCCTGTTACAAACCAAACCTGTTTACGGGGGAAATGCCTTAGCTATCTATACTTGTAAATCTTACCCCCAGATAGCCACTGTTAGGGCCAATGTGATGTCGCACTTGGAGCCCAATACCTCACGACAAGGGGAGGTCATCATCATTGAAGCCGCCTTGGACCCATCCGCCGTCAGAACCAGAATCCTGGAGAAGGTACCCGAGTCGATAGAGGGAATAAAATTGGAGGATGCCAAGGTAATGGTTTCCGGAGGGAGAGGCATTGGCGACGCCGATGGTTTTAAGCATTTGGAAGAGCTGGCCGGATTGTTAAAAGGTGCGGTAGGCGCGACCAGGCCGTCTTGTGATAATGGTTGGGTACCATCCACACGCCAGATAGGTCTTACCGGTAAAATAGTCACTCCTGACCTCTATATCGCTGTAGCTATTTCCGGTGCCAGTCAGCATCTGTCCGGAATCTCGGGATCAAATACAATTGTGGCTATTAATAAGGACCCTGACGCCAATATCTTCAAAGAAGCCCACTTTGGGATCGTCGGGGACTGGAAAAAGGTATTACCCGCCTTCACCACCAAGCTCAAAGAAATTCTGTCCAGAGCATGAGCCCTTCTCGATTTTGTTTACGCTCAATTAAGGTAACACATAAATAGGCAGGAGAAACAGATATGGAATTTGGATTAGCTGAGAAAACAGTTATCGTAACCGGTGCTGGTTCGAACATTGGCCGGAGCATTGCCCACTCCTTCGCGAGGGAGGGTTCAAATCTGGTAATAGCCGACATATCAGAACCGGATGGCCTGAAAGTAGCTAAGGAAGTCTCGGAAATAGGAGTCCGTTCTCTCTTTATCAGGATGGATGTCTCCAAACCCGATGAGGTTGAGTCTATGAGCAAAAAGACCCTTGACGAGTTTGGTAAAATTGATGTCCTTGTCAACAATGTTGGTTGGGATCATCTTGGGCTTTTTATTAATAAGCCCCGCGAAGAATGGGTTAAGGAAGTTGACCTCAACTTCTGGAGCGTTATAAATTGCACTAAAGCTGTACTTGAACCTATGATAGAACAAAAAAGTGGCGCCATTGTGAACATCAGCTCCGACGCGGGCCGAATGGGCGAATTTCAAGAGACCGTATACTCGGGATGCAAGGCTGGAGTTATCGCCATGACCAAATCTCTTGCCAGGGAGGTTGGGCGCCATGGGATAAGGCTGAATGTTGTTTGTCCGGGAGCCACTGTGGGATCCCCTGACGATTATGGAGAGGGCAGTATGTGGCGCACGGACGACATGGCCCAGTTCTTGACACCGGAGGTTTTAGAAAAGATGGCAAAAGCTTATCCCTTACGCAGGATAGGTAATCCAGAGGATATTTCCAATAGCGTTGTGTTCCTAGCCTCAGATGCTGCCAGCTGGATCACCGGCCAAACCCTGAGTGTGAGTGGCGGCTATACCATGATGTAAGTGTAAAAGCTGATAGCCGTTTACAACAGTCCGATTCCAAGATAATAATTTAACTAAGTATATGGTTTCATGTTTACAGTGCTTAAATTTCTGCCTTAATAACATAAATACCGTTAAGACAAAACCTCAGGTTTACCACAGAGGCACCCGCCTTCGCAAAGGCTACGGCGCGGCAGGCGCGCACACAGAGATGAAATTATTTTTTGGTTTGCCGGGATACCAGCCCGCCTCTGCAAGCCAGTTAAGCGAGGCGGGCCGATAACGGCAAACCAAAACCATCAGCCCTTTCGGGCAAGAAGGATACCATTTTTTAAGCTACGGTCCATCCTTTGTCCTTATCACTGCCTCGCAGAGCAGTGTTCTTTTTGCCCATCGTCGTCTCCCGATGGGCAAAAAAAGAAAAACCCTCTGTGTTCTCTGTGGCTCTGTGGTGAAATATTCCATTAAGGATACGTAACTGCATTTATGAATAGGCGTACTAAGTTCCAATTGTGTGGTGTTTCACATCAGCCCAAGGAGTCAAAAACATGTCATATGAAACGATAACATTCGAGCAGGAAGGGCCCATAGGGACCATTACCCTGAAAAGGCCGGAGCGCCTGAATGCAATAAATGTTCAGATGTTAAAAGAACTGCGACTGGCCATAGATCATATCCAGAATGATGATAAAGTAAGGGTGCTCATCTTGACGGGAGGGCCTGATAGCAAAGGAAGACCCTGCTTTTGTGCGGGTGCTGATATGAAGGAGGCACCATTCCCTGACACCTTCCTGCTGGAGTTAAACGATCTTTTTGGCAGAATAGAGGATCTGGGCAAGGCAACCATCTCGGCCATTGATGGCGTTTGCACCGCAGGGGGCCTGGAGTTGTCTATGTGTTTTGACCTTCGGGTGGTGGCGGAAACAGCAAGAATTGGGGATCTCCACCTGAAGAACCTGGGGGTTGGTCTGGGTGGCGCGGGAGCGTCGACAAGATTGCCACGCATTGTGGGTTTGGCAAATGCAAAGGAGTTGATGTTTATTGGTGACCTCATCGATGGCCATGAAGCATATCGTATGGGTCTCGCCAATAGAGTCTGTACCCCTGACAAGTTGATGGTTGTAGCCGGGACTATGGGTCAAAAAATAGCCGACATGCGCCCCCGGGGGGTGGCTGTTACCAAGATGCACCTTAATCTGGGGACACAGATGGAGTTGCATCAAGCTCTCCGGTTTGCAGATGTCATAGGCCCGTTCGCCGATGCTGAGGGCATGCGTGAATTGGAAAAGAAACAGGCGGCCTTTGGTATGAAAAACAAGAAGACCTCCGAACAAAAGAGTCCTGAAAGTTCGCACCTAACTGAACCGGCTTCATCAGGTAAGGCAGTTCCCATAAAGCCGGGATTGTTTACCCTGTCGTCATCATCCGACGAATTGCCTCAACTCATAGGCACCAAGTGCAAGGCCTGCAATGAGATCTATTTCCCGCCCATGAGAGAAACTTGCTGCCCCAATTGCTACGAGACAGCTATGGAAGAGCTCCTTCTTGGTAGAAATGGCACTGTATTGAGCTATACTATCGTGCATATGCCTCCACGAGAATGGCAGGGGCCGGTACCCTATGCCGTTGCCCTGATAGAGTCATCAGAAGGGGCGACCTTCTACTCCGCGCTCACCGACTGTAAACCGGAGGAGGTAAAGATAGGCATTGAAGTGGAACTGGAGATAGAGAAAGTGCGGACGGATGGCGATGGCAATGATGTCGTTGGTTATAAATTCAGTCCGATAAGAAAGAGCTAATTCGATACATTTTTTCCTGTTTGAAAAGGAGAGTTGGATATGAGAGATGTCGCTGTAATCGGTGTAGACATGACCCAGTTTGGAAGATATGAGGATAAGAGTATCGAAGAGCTGGCGGTAACTCCCGTTATTGGCGCCCTGAAGGACGCCGGCATCCAATGGAAAGCCGTTGAGGCGGCCTATGTTGGACATGAGTATCAGGGTTTGGCTGCCGGTCAGCGCATATTAGCCGGTGTGGGAGCCTCGGGTATCCCGATTACGAACATTGAGAATGCTTGCAGTGCCGGGGCAACCGCCTTTAGAGAGGCCTATCTGATGATAGCCCTTGGTATGTATGACATCGTATTGGCGCTTGGCTGTGAAAAAATGGATCGTGGACTCATTCAGCAGTTGCCTGATGATACTTGGCGTACCCTCGGAACAGACTTGATCCCTTCCCAATTCGCGTTAATAGCACGATGGCACATGGAGAAGTATGGTACCACGAGGGAGCAGTTCGCAAAAGTGGCCGTGAAGGCTCATAGAAACGGCGTTCTGAATCCATATGCCCAATATCGAAAAGAGGAGACTGTAGAAGAGGTCCTCGACTCACGCATGATCTCCGATCCCATCACCCTTTTGATGTGCTGTCCCACCGGAGATGGAGCCGCAGCCGCTATCCTCTGCTCAATGGAAAAGGCCGGACAGTTCACGACCAATCCGGTCAAAGTGGCAGCCTCTGCTCTGAATTCCATGATATATACAGAGGGTATAGGGACCCAGAATTTTGGGTCGTGTATTCCAAGTGCTCAAAGTATAATCACTGTAAGCGCTCGCGAGGCATATGAACAGGCGGGATTGGGACCTGAAGATTTAGATGTCGTAGAACTACACGATGCCTTTGCTACTTCCGAGCTTATTCACTATGAAGAGTTGGATCTTTGCAAAGCGGGTGAAGGTGGCCGCCTGATTGATGAAGGCGCTGTGGATCTCGGTGGGCGAATACCGGTTAACCCCAGCGGCGGGCTCCTGGCAAAAGGACACCCACTTGGGGCTACCGGAGTTGCTCAGATTGTGGAGATTGTCTGGCAGCTCAGAGGTGTTTGTGGGGATCGCCAGGTCGAGGGTGCTAAAGTGGGCCTGGCTGAGGTGGCGGGAACAGCAGGTGTTAACGCGACTCACATATTAACTAGGTAGCAATTAGGATCAGACAGAAAACTCGCTTTGAACTCCGCAACATTATGAATTAATTTGATAATTCTTAAATTCTGCCATCGGAACAATTTTTGTTTAAATAAATGGAGATGTTATTATGTAAAAGGTCGATAAATACTTTGCCGGCCTTTTTGGCGTCATCGAGAAATTCCCAGATTCTGTCGTAGCGTTTTGGTCAGCTTTCAGAATCCTTTTCAGCGGGGTGATTATGGGATTCGGCTTTTTCGGACCCAGGGGTTTTCAAGATGCCCCCTACATCCGGTAAAATATCCTTGAAAGCCACACCGTAAATATCCCAGATCGTCACGAAGAGTGCCGCCACGATCGGGCCGATAATGATCCCCATGACCCCAAACATGACAATCCCACCGAGAGTGCCGAAGAAGATCATCAGTTCATGCATCTGGGTGTCTTTGCCGACGAGTTTTGGACGGAGCAGGTTGTCGATACTCCCGACAACGATGGCACAAAAAACGGCCAGACCTGCTGCTTTTCCGATATGCCCTGATGCCGCCAGAATGATCGCCGCCGGCCCCCAAACAAGGGCTGTACCGATGCCGGGGATAATCGACAGAACCGCCATGATTGCACCCCAGAACACCGAGCTCGGAATCCCGACCACCCAAAATGCGAACCCTGCCAGCCCGCCTTGCAAGATGCCGATCACCGCAGTGCCCTTCAAAGTGGCACGAGTGACGGAGGTGAATTTTTCCAGGATCCGTCGCTCATCGTGATCCTGAAGAGGCAAGTAGTAGAGGATCTTTGTGAGGAGTTTCTCCCCGTCAACCAAGAAAAAGAACATGGTATAGAGCAGGATAAAGAGCGTGAACAGGAAGTTGACTGTGCCAACGGTTGCTGAGGAGAGGCTGTTAATCAAAAAGCTGGAAACGCCACCAACCATTTCGCCCGTTTTCCGCAGGATCGGTTCTTTGTAAGGTGCGATGCGGTCATAAAAGGGAATGTCCTCCAGCAACTCATTGAAGGCACCTGGTTCGGATATTTGTTTCTGAACCCATGGCGTGACGGAGTGACCGACCTTGATCGCCTGGGCAGTAATGATCCCCATCAGCCCTCCCAAAGGCAGTATAATTATAATTAAAATTAAAAAGAGGGTCGTGAGGGAAGCAAGATTCCGACGTCCTCTGTACCAACGCACGAAACAAAGATAGATCGGTTGTGCCAGGGCAGAGAAGATCCCGGCCATGAAGATGGCCATCAAAAAAGACCGGATCATAGACAAAAAGACCGCCGATATGAATATGACGACCAGCAGTAGGACAAATCTATTGATACTTTCGGATTTCATGATTTTTTCTTTCTAGCTTAGTTCCGACAATTCCAGGGTACTACCGTTTTAATTTTACCCTAATTGAGCGTAAACAAAATCGAGAAGGATTTAGTTTAAAAACAAATCAAATGATTTTCTCAGTTTTTAAAACCTAATATACATTCACCGTAATGATGAGTTATAAATGATCTTTTCTTTCTCCATTTTGTTCACCCTTCGGGAAAGCCGAGGATATCCCATCTCCTTCGTTGCCAAGGGCTCGCAGTAGATTACTACGGCTTCGCCCTTGAACGCCTTGGATCTGGGGCATCCTCGACTTTCGCTCAATTAGGGTTTCATAAGCCGAAGCATTACAGATAGGAGGTTGTGTGTCAAGCCTGCTCCTTTCCCACCAGGGGAGGAGAAAGACGACACCTCCATATCTCTCCAATTCAGAAAACCGCTAAAAACTAAGCGAGAAAAAAGATTGTAACAAAAA
>JAQYVK010000037.1 GCA_030145585.1 Desulfatiglandales bacterium
TTATTTTTGCTGCCCCTGCTGTTTTCGCCGAGGACACGGTGGAAACCAAAAAGCTCAAAGCCCGCGATGTGGAATTACGAGAGGATATTATCAAGGTGGCTGAAGGCGTATACACCTCCGTGGGTCACACTGTGTCGACCGTCTCGATGATTGTGGGAACAGACGGCATTATTATCGTTGACACGGGGATGAGTCCAATCCACATGAAACCGGTCATGCAAGCGTTTCGTAAAATCACCGATAAACCGGTGAAAGCAATCATCCTGACCCATAGCCACGGTGATCACACTCGCGGTATTAAGGTCTTTAAAGGTGACGACAACCCTGAGATTTGGGGACGGTCCAACTTCGGATCGGAAACAACAGGGCTCTCCGGCCTAAATACCATGTTCCGCGGTGTTCGACAGGCCGGATTCAGGCTGCCCCCGGATAAGCGCATCAACAACGGCGTCGCCCCGGCCATGACCCCAATGACCGGCCGGGTCCATAAGGCGCCTAAAGCTTCCTCGCCTCCAAAGCCAGATGTGAGACGACCACAGCCAGCGGGTGGCTTTAATCTGAGGGCCCTGCCAAAGCTGACTAAGACCTTTTCCGGAGAGCGAGAGACATTGGAGATCGCCGGGATCAGGGTGGACCTGGTTGCTGCTCCGGGCGAAACAGACGATCAGCTCTATGTGTGGCTGCCTGAAAAAAAGGTGGTGTTTTCCGGGGATAACTTTTATGCATCCTTCCCCAACCTGTATGCAATTAGAGGTGTGCCTTACAGGGATGTCCGCAATTGGGCCGACAGCGTCGACAAAATGTTGAAGGAAGGACCGGAATACCTGGTTCCGGGCCATACGCGTCCGATTCTGGGAAAAGAGGCCGTGACACAGGCACTGACGGATTACCGGGATGCAATACGGTATGTCTATGATAAAACAATCGAGGGGATAAACAAACAGATGACCCCTGAAGAGCTCGTCGAATATGTCAAGCTGCCGCCTCACCTGGCAGAGAAAGATTACCTGGGGGAATACTATGGTCTGGTATCGTGGGCTGTGCGGTCTATATATGCCGGTCATCTGGGCCCCTTTGACGGAAATGCAACAAACCTCTTCCCCTTGAGCCCGAAGGAAGAGGCAAAGCGGCTTGCCAAAATGGCCGGCGGACGGGACGTCCTGCTGAAACAGGCCCAAGAAGCACTCGATACAGGGGACTATCAATGGGCCGCACAGCTGGCGGATCATCTCATTGTCCTTGACAAGCAGGCCGTTGAGCCCTTGAAAATCAAGGCGGATGCCATGAATGCGCTGGGCGAACGGCAGATGAATGCCCCCGCAAGGAATTACTATTTCACTTATGAAATGGAGTTGCGGCAACAGGTGGCAAGAACAGGTGGTGGCCAAAGCGGTGCCAAGAGCAGTCCGTTTATGCAAAATTTTGATAGAGACAAAGACGGGAAGGTTTCTAAGGATGAATTCCCAGGTCCAGATTTTGTCTTCGGGAATTTAGATAAAAATGGGGATGGTTATTTAGATGCAAAGGAAACACCTACAGGACCTCCTGGTGGAGGTGGAAATTAATACGCTACCGTGAGGATGTTGGAACGATTCCGACTTTCTTCTTTCAAGTCTGTGGTCAGATCAACGTAAACACCCTAATCGAGTCAAGACTCGATTAGGGTGTTCTCATCTATTCGTTTTTAAAAATAGACCATCGCATTGTAACTGACGCCTGATAGAAAATTAGGCCCAGGACTGATATCCCTTCCGTTTGAAAGCAACGAATAACCAATAATAAAATCGCAAATAGTCCATGATGCCCAATTGTCATTCCTGCGAAAGCAGGAATCCAGTTATTTCAAATTATTATGGATTCCCGCTTACGCGGGAATGACTCGATTTTTGAATTTTTGCGATTCCATCACCTATACCTTCCTATTGAGTCTTTTCGCTCAACCGGCGTTACAAACACCTGGCAGAAAGGAGAGAAGATCGTTACATTATAATATATGGGATAAGCCATCATCTCAGCGACTGATCCATTCATTTTATGCAACATGGGCTCAAATGAAACTCAAGAATTTAAATTATGTCTGTTATCTGGTTCTATTGCTGATCCCCTTATTCTTGTTCGAAATCCCTGTTCACGCCGATGTAAAATATACCAGAGAGAATTCTGAAAAGCTGCATCATCTCATTAACTGGCATGATTATTCTCCCCCGACCTTTGAGAAGGCCCTTAAAGAGAAAAAGCCCATATTTCTTGTCCTTTCAGCCCCTGCCTGGTGTTACTGGTGTCATGTCTATGAGAGTGAGGACCACCTGTATCATCCACTCATCTACAAATACCTCAACGAACATTTTATCCCCATCTTTGTCGATTCAGATAAAAGGCCGGATCTCACGAGGAAATACCTGGAGGGGGGGTGGCCCTCCACCACCATCTTTATGCCCAATATGATCCGGATCGTCGGTTTCTCAGGACCTTCGAAACCGAAGGTTTTAAGGGAATATATAGAGAGGCTGATTGAGTGGGTTGAAGATGAAACCTTTACTAAAGAGGCTTTTGCTGCTGCATATGATGATCGATCATATCCTCTGCCACAGGTCGATCAGCTCAAGCGATTCGAGAATGAATTTCTTGCCTACGTGATAAATCGATATGATCCTGAGTTTGGCGGTTTCCTAATTGAAGATCTCCCCAAAGAAAGAAAAGGTCAGAAATTCCCAAAACCTTTGACTTACGAATTCCTTCTCGAGCGGTATCAGCACGACAAAGATCAGAAGCTCCTGGACATGGTGACCTTTACATTCAACCATCAGATGACGGATCCGGCTGAGATCAAATCGAAGTATCATCTCTTTGATCCGGTCGAAGGAGGATTCCACCGATATAGCACCAGACCGGACTGGAGCATCCCCCATTATGAAAAGATGCTGAGGGATCAGGCCCGGTTCTTATCAGCCTATACGGAGCTTTATCTTATCACGAAGGACGAGAGGGTAGGCACTGCCCTGAAAAAAACCAGGGAGTTCTTGCTTGCCCGATTTCTCGACCCGGATGGGGGCTTTTATTCCAGCCAGGACGCGCACCTCGAGGGGCATTATTTTGGGGGCACCAAGAATGAGAGAGCCGGCATGCCTCGACCCTATATCGATAAAACGCGCAGGAGTGATGCCAATGCCATCATGACCACGGCCATGCTACATCTCTATTCAAAGACGGATGATCCCCTCTACCTTGAAATATCCCAAAAAAACCTCTCTTTCCTCCAGCAGCACATGATTGGAAAAGAGGGTGTCTACTCTTACTATGATGATAAGACCAAAAAATCCTTTTTGACCGGTCAGTCCATCTCGAATTCGTGGGTGTTGCTCGCATTTATCGATGCTTATGAGACGTTGGGAAAAGAGGATTATTTGAAAACCGCCCTGACCATTGCAGACTACGCCCTCTCCCGACTCTATGATTGGAACGCCGGTGGGTTCTTCGAGCGGAATAGCCGGGATGTTTCTTATTACGCCCCGAATGAACGGGTGGATCTTTCCAAACCCTACCCGGAGAATGCCGTCTTTTCCTACGCGCTGTTGCGCTTGTACCGAATGACCGGCCAACTGGCTTATCTTGAGGCAGGGATGAAGACCATGGCACGTCTGGTAACAAAATTTGAGGCCAAGGATGAGGTCTATTATGTCATTAAAGCCGCTCAGATTGCTGACCAACATGCCCTCATTGAGGTGTATCATCAGAACATCGAGCTGATCAACGACCTTCTCCGTGCGAGGCAATCTGATTTCTTTCTCTACGATTTGTTAAAAAAGAAAGACATCGATGAAGCCATTGAAGATGCCCCGAGGCTGAGGGACGATATGATGGGGCTGGGTATTTGGATCCTTGTGCTGGTCGCCTTTTCCACAGGTTTGTTGAGTTTCCTTTCCCCCTGCACACTACCCATTCTCCCGGCCTATTTTGCCCATACCGTGGGAACCGGAAAAGGGGAAGTCCTGAAAAACACCCTCGCCTTCTTTATCGGACTAGGAATTGTCTTCTCTCTTTTTGGCATGGGAGCGACCATGCTCGGGACCCTCTTGCGTGAGCAGAGGGTTCTTCTGACCCGGGGGGCCGGCCTCATCATCATGCTTTTTGGAATTCTTCAAATCCTCGGTAAAGGTTTTTCCGGCTTTCAAATCAGGAATAAGGAAGTTCGAAGAACGCCCCTTGGATCCTTTCTCTTTGGAGGGCTGTTTGCCTTGGGCTGGAGCGCCTGCATCGGTCCTATCCTATCATCCATCCTTATCATCTCCGCCACCACAGAGACCGTTATCAAAGGAAGTCTCCTTTTGTTTATCTACGCCCTCGGGTTGGCCACACCTCTGATCTTGTTATCAATCTATTTTGAACGGATTAGCAACAAGCGGTTCTGGGCATTACTTAAAGGCAGAATGGTTACCCTTACTTTTTTTGGCAGAACCCTGCAATGCCATACGACTTCCCTCATTTCCGGTCTCATCCTCATCTTGATCGGTCTCTTTATTTTTAATGATTATCTGTTTGCCCTCAATCAATATTCCCTTCAAACAGGTTACGTCCAGGACCTGATCATCAAGGGTGAAGACTTCCTAAAAAACCTTTTTTTCACAAATTGAAACCCGGTCCAGCCCCCTTATGATTGGGTCCCGCAACTTTCGAAACCGGTGGAAAAGGCCGTCATTCCTCCTAATCTCGAAAATTTCAGAGTCCCATCTCAGTAAGATAAGAGTCACAACGAAAACTCGGGCGGGGTGGAATGCCCCGCCCCCACGTGCCCTTGGTTCTACCAGCAATTTTTCAACAGTTAATAAACAATAGACGTTCTGGTCAAGTTTATTTTCAGTCTCTTGCTTTCGCTTGTTCGCCAAATGGTCAGATTGAGTTCTGTTCCTGATTCCCCCCTTAGTTTATTCAATAAAAGGTCACTGAAATCCTTTCCCAAGGTTCTTACCCCGTCAATATGTGTAATGATGTCCCCCCTATGAATACCACTTTTCTGCGCCGGCTTGTTGGCAAACACATCAAGAACAACGATTCTTCCCCTATGATCCTGCCTTGTGGGTTCGTACAACTGAGCCACTGCCAAACCAATGCCGCCGCTCTCTTCACCTGCACATGGCGAGATAAAGATGGCCATGACCATCAAGAAAGGGAGACTGAATAATGTGGTGATAAGCATCTGTTTCTTCATTGTTTTCCTCCTTCCTTTTCTCTGAGTTTTCATCAACGTTGAATCCTTTCCTTAAAAGGCTTCAACTCACTGATCTGACCATTTCCTTCTTAATCCCCTCCTTATAAAAACGTCAAGGTCCGGAAACTCGTTGGTCTTCCGAGATGGATGATTAGGGAGCAAGGGTAAGCCCCTGCTCCCTATCAGGACTAATCACCTTTTTTTATAATGAGCCGGCAGCATCATATCAAGCAGGAAAGCCCCTCCATATTTGGGATATGCCCTAACCAGTTTTTCTTTAGCCGATTTGGCATCGGTCGATTCATCAATGATGCTTTGTGCCGTATTGAAATACTCAATCGTCTTGTCAAAAAATTCAGGGCCGGCGGGCATACCGTGTCCCGCCAGGATCCAATTATAGTTTTTTTCCTGCAATGACTTTAACATGTCTATCCGAGCTGAAATGGGAGGTGGCGGAAAATGCATACCAAGGTAGGCCAGGTGATGGTGAATCAAGACCTTTTGGTCGGGCAGATTTATCCAAAGGACGTTTCCCAACATCTTTGAAGCGGGCTTACTATACTGGAAAAGTACACCATCGATGCGTTCTTCGCCTGGATGGATGTAAAATGAGGGAATTATAACCTCTGTATAGGGGATCGCCTCCTCGCCAAACTGCTTTTTCAGGCCTTGAAGCTCTAGTTCACCCTTTTCTCGTATCGATTTGATGGTTTCTGCAGTGGCATATATCGGCACACCTTGAAACATCTCCAAACCAACCCAATGGTGCGCATGTTCATGGGAGATAATGATCCTGCCAAGGGGCTTATTCAGTGAGTCCACATATTGTTTCAGTTCCTTGTTATGCGGGCCATTTTGGACGGTGTCCTGCATAATTAGCTCATTTTGGGTCTCGATGATGTGACTGACCATACCCATGGCCGTGTAGGTATGAAACTTCACACCACTGATCTCTTTGACCAACACTTTCCCCTGTTTGGGTGTATAAGCCTTCGCCAACTTAATGCCCTCCGTCTCTTTGATACGGGCCCGCACCCCCCAACCACCGAAATTCTCACTCACGGCTATAATGATCTCATTACGCCCCTTGGCCATGGGTAAATAGAGGGTGTCAAAGTAGCCGATCGTACCCAGAAAGCGATAGTCCCGGGAACTGTATCCATCATTTCCAGCGTAAAGCAATTGGCCGTTTACAAATAGGCGAGCGGCGTCACTGAATCCGAATTCCAGAGGGACCATGGCGGCTTTTTCGGCATCCAGACTGAACTTGGCAAGCATGCAGTTATCACCGGCCCTGAGCCTTTTTGCAGTGACGAGCCGTGACAGGTTTGCGAGGCCTGTGCCGTCGCTGGGCAGTTCGCTCCAGGAAAGAGAACCCAATTCCGCATCCTTTAAACGCAATATTCCGTTCAGACTTTTTGCATTAAATGGAGAGGATACTTGCCAGGTCGTGACCGTCCCCGGATGGGGTGGGCCCACAGCGCCTCGTTTCTTTTTAGCCATAGCTGCCATCCGGCCAATCGGTCCCGGGGGGTATTTGACTTTCTTGGTTACACGCTTTATGGGCGGGTTCGGTTGTTTGGTCAGGCTGAAATTGGCATAGTGGGCCGGAGCGAACATCTGCCCGCGTAACCCGACCATACCGGGTTCGGTTTTCCGTTTCAATTCGGACACATAGACGATTGGCGTTTCCATATCATCCAGATAGATTTCTGCTTCATTTCCAGCGACGACGACTTTTACGTGCATCCATTCGTTAAAGCGATAGCGAACCGGATAGCCGTAGCCATCACCGGAGTAGTAGAGCTGCCAGCTGGCCAGCCCCCCAAAGACCGGACTGTACTGATTGGCATCTTCGTTGCCTGACTGGTGGTGTCGCATGTAGAACTCTTCGTAGTTGTTCTTGTCTTTCAACCGCCATACGGCCCCGGAAAAGCCTCGTTTAGGGGGGATAGCAATGTCGAATTCGATGATGCCGTCAACGAAATCATTGGAGTCCTTTAGCAGTGCAAATCCTTGACTAAGAAACAGGCTTTTTTGGCCGCGGAAGTCCTCCAGACGATGCTCTTTGGCCATGAACTGCCACCGATCGGAGTCAAATGGGATGATTTGGGGGCTTGCCAAAGCTAACGGGATCCAGAAGAACAGAAGACCAGTGACCAGGGCGATTATAACGAGTAATTTTTTTGATTTCATTTTTTGCCTCCTTTTATTATTCGAATTTCTGATGAATGTTAGAAAGGTATTTTGGTTGTTGGTTTCCATCCATATCGATTTCAACTCAAAAGTGATTTTGACTGTTCTTTAAACATGAAACGTTCCCCTTCTAATGCATGCATATATTGTCCTCGGGGTATCTTGTCATTTTATCTAATATCTCTTTCCGGTCCAAACCCTGAAAAGAGATATTTCTTAAGGCATTTTCAAGCAGCATTCGGTTGGTTGTTCTTGTGTATTCGAGAAACTTGCCGGTTACATCTCCTTGAAAATCACCATTGGTATCTAAAACCAGCACCGGTGATCCGCAAGAAAAATCAAAATCCCGAAGAGCGATGTGCCGTATCCTCTGGTTGGAAAAGGTCCTGAAATGGATAGTGAGATTTGATATGTCGTAGACAATGCTCCATTTTGTAAAGGATCCTTGAGATACCTTTTCCAAAACACTGAAAGCGTTGTTTACAGGTTCTTCGGACTTCTTCGTATGATAATCCTTCAATAAATTTGCAGCAAGAACAAATCGTCCGGTTGTTTGATAACTGGGGGCACCAGATTGTTTTTCATGTATCCAGGATCCGAGGGAGTCTTCATAAGTACTGTTTGTTAGTACTTTAACAGGCATGGTTCCGCCGGTGTGGTCAACGAGCTCCCCATGAAGGAATTCGATACTGGCGCAACTCCCAGCCCGATCGCAAACAAAATAGTGCATCCCGGGACCTTCGAGCGGTGGCAGAATTCTCAACTGAGAATTGCTTTCTATAACTTCTTGGGTTGTGCTGAAATTGTCGAGTTGGTATTGCACCCATTGCAACATCGAGATGGAAGGCCGTGAATCCGGATCAGGATAGACCGTTTCAGTCAACATCAATAGTTCTACAACCAGGCCTGATTCATTCATGCCACCCATTGGCAGTTCCCGGCCAAATTGATTAAATGTCACA
>JAQYVK010000038.1 GCA_030145585.1 Desulfatiglandales bacterium
AAGTGGGTACCGATAAAGATACTGGGCGTGTGCTTGTCCAATACAATGTCACCATCCTGTGGAAAGATGTCTTTGTGTATTTCCGCTTCCGGAGCCCCGGGCACCATAAACTGTGGCAGCTTATCGGGATCATCCACCCCAACCCGCTTCATCATCATATAAGTCCTGAAAGGAGATTCGTACTCCCTGGGCAAAGGGGTTATCTTGGTATAGATGATCGGTATTTGATGACTTCTTGCTTTGTCAATGAGACGTTTTGTATTTATTAAAAAGGTTTCCTGGTTAAAACTACTGTCGACAAGCATGTTTTGCACATCCCATACCACGAGGGCCGTATGCACCGGATCTACAATATCCTTTAGCCCTGTAAAAATCTTTGCCCCCTTTCGAATTGTCATCTTACATCTCCTTTCTCTTTTGATTAACCGCCACGTGGGTGCTCTTTCGTCCGCTACCCGTCACACCTTTATTGTAATTGTCAGAAATATGTTCCGATTAGCCTTTGTATTAAATCCCCCTGTCCCCCTTTGTCAAAGGGTGAACTTATGAAGACCTAAAGTAATAATCGCACACCTATGGCCGCAATGAGCAATGCAGGAGTGTAAGCGTTCCCCCCCTTTTCAAAAAGGGGGGCCAGGGGGGATTTTATACTGTCGCGCACCCCCTCCAATCGGAACATATTTGTGACATTAGCTATAATACACTTACGCCTCATGGTTTCCATTCGTTCCAAAACCTGTCTGGCGATTTGGCCTTTCCATATCCCATCATTTTATCTCCACGGACGTACAGAGGGTCGCCCCATCTCATATGATCCGTACACCACCTAACGGATTTGTGAAACCAAGTATCGGGCTTGTTGTACGGACACACATTGATGCAAACAGCGCAATCTCTTCGACTACGTGACCAGTGTGCTCGGCAAGTTTCCGCGTTGATGTGCCATTTTGAGACACCCTCAATGTTTGAAATATTCTGTGTCTCCGTGGAGCGCTCACCATATTGAAGTGACTGGGAAGGACATTCCTCAGAACATATTTCACAAGCCTCACAGAACTCAGTGACGCCAAAATCGATGGGCGAATCCGGCACCAATGGCAAATCCGTGATCACCTTACTTATTCTGACCCTGGGGCCATATTTCGGGGTAATTAATAACCCGTTCCTGCCCAAATCCCCCAGCCCTGCTTGCATGGCCATGGGTGCAGATATGGCAACATTATTGGTTGTGCAATTGATGACCTTGTAACCGATGTCCTTGATAAAGCTTGATAAGTGATGATTCGTGATCGCCATGCGACTGTAACCCATGGAGGTCGCCGCCAAAGAAGCGTATGTTGAATAATGCTGGATCACGTCGTAATCCATTTCATAACACATGACAATGGCATATTGAAATTCGTCCGGGATCTCTTGAACGATGGATTCCCCGGAGGTATGTTTTGTGCCATCCCCCGGCCCAAAGTATACGCCTTCACCATATGTATGAGAATAGACCCAGCGACGGTCCAATCGGCATATCCCCACCATGTCCGCGCCAAACCATTTTGCAGCCTTCTTGATTTTTTCAGTAATCTCCTGAGGGTTGCTCGAATCAAGTTTCATCTCTTCCGGAATCTTGAAAGAGAAAGGCCCTTTATTAGGAAGCGACACAGTCCCCGGCATTGGATTGGGCAGGTCTGTATTGAACAATGCAAGCATTGTCCCCATGCTGCTCGCTGAAAGCAGTGCCCTGTCTTCCAGAGTGAAACCCGCCTCATCTTGCGGAGGACCATTAAGGGACCAATCCTCGACCATGCCGTTTATCTCAGGGTCCCAGCCAGGCCTAAGAAACATTTGATTCTTTTGGTCAAACCTGGTTATCTGTCCTTTGATGTATTTGTTTTCCCATTGTTCCATTGAGATCTTTTTCATATCTTCCCCCGCGTTTTAATGTTTAAAAGAATCCGATCCTTTATCATTGTGATCATCTCCAATAGAGTTGGTTGGTATATAAAGTCATAAGAGCTCAAGTAATTATGGCATAGGGTGAAATCGCTGTCCAAAGGGCCCAAGGATTCAAGGGGTCAAGTGAATTTAAAACGAATCCGCCACACGGACGGTGGATAAATATCGAATATCAAACAAGAAATGTCGAATTATGAAGTTTTTTCCCTTCGATATTCGTTATTCCTTGTTCGATATTCTGCGGTTCTGTTTCTTTAGTCCTGGACCCCTTTCTTCCAACTAATTTAGAGAAAAGCTTTTCATTGAAACTTTGAAGGTTTTGCCTCACACCAAGGGCTCGGTCCATTTAAGTTCCTTTGGATTAATGTTTCTCTGTACTGAAAGGCCTGCCGCTCTCCCGGCGACCTCTCCTGTTTGGACACTCATACCAAAGGATCGCATGGAATGAAATAATGCATGGTGTTCAAAAGAAACGGCCTCCCCTGCAAGCAAAAGGTTGTTGACCTTCTTGGCTAAAAAGCTCCGGTAGGGAATTTCAAATTCAAATACCTTCGGATTTCCTCCTGAAAAGTCAAGTTGGTCACGGGTTGATCGTCTTATTGCGGCGTCAGGGAATTTGCGTTGGTTACGAATATCGTCGTACGTCAGGATATGTTCTCCTATCGGATGCCGACCTTCACGTATTCCCAATAAGGGCGCAATTCCTGAAACCCATGCTTTTTCGAACCCCGGAACGTGATTCTTTAAAAATTTGGACTCCGCGATGATTAGTCTTCTTAATCCCACCTCTGCCCTGGTGGCATCCTCTGCATTTTGCGCACAATTCAGGTTCCATTCATGGGGCGCATCCTGCCAAATAGTCAATTCACCTGATTCGCCGGTCGGGTAACAGTCAAGCTTGGGGTGGCCTTTATATCCGGCAGCGTACGTGTCTGCCGGAACAGGTCTATAGAGTTCATCCGGAATACCGCCACTCACCCTGGCCTTTTTCATTGCTTTTTCTAATTTCGGATCATTCTGATTCTTTTGATAATCAGAGAGGCGATCTAGATCTACCCCTGACATTCTCCACATCAGTCCGGGAGGAATAATACAACCATTTTCATCCCCAGGTTCTTTAAATGCCGCCCCGGCCCGTGCCACTAAATCACCTCGTCCGGTGGCATCCACAAAAATTTTACCCTTTATGGCTTGTCTTCCGGACGCATTTTCAACGATGACCGCCTCGATGTTGTCTTCTCCAGCCCCCTCTTGAATTTTCGCATCAACCAATAATGTTCGAAACAGTAATTTTACCCCCGCCTCTTCCAGCATTTGATTCATGATACACGCACCGGTGTCCGGATTGAACCCATACATCCCATAATAGCCCGGTGAACCATGGTACAATGGGTTGTTCGGATAGAGGGTTTTAATATTGAAAAGATATCCTTCCTTCTCCAACCTTTCCCAAAATTCATTATGGACAATGCCAATCGGACCGAACCCGGCGCACGGCATCATTCCGACTGTAATGTTACCCCCTGGGATACCAAATCGTTCTATCAGGAGCGTGTCTGCTCCATTTCGGGCCGCACAAAGGGCCGCACCAAAACCTGACGGCCCGCCACCAACGACTATGACATCAGTTTCTATGGCTATGGGTATTTCAGTTGCCGGTAAAACGATCTTACCCCGCCTATTGGACCCATTTGTCATTGGGCATCTCCCCTAAAAAATCTATGCAATCAATATTTAACAGTTTCAACTTTAAATCCGTTACTCACTCCGACGTGCCTCGACCTTGGGGAATGGCTTATCGTTTTTACATCCCCTGATTCCGAGGGCAGTTGTGGTAGGCTGAGTTCGGTGATGAAACCAAAATCAAGTTAAAAGGTACATAACCAATAAATAGGAACTTCATCAAAAGATTTGTCAATGATAAATGCATAGGGGATTTTATAGGGAGTGAAAACAAGAAATCAAGAAAGAACTTTTCAGTACTATTATAGACAGGCAAAGATATGGGTCTATGTTTGTGGATTAATTTCTATAGGGGTGGATAATAAGTGGTTAGATCGGTCAAGAACCTCTTGAGGGAGGAATATCCCTCACATACGATTCTGTCGAAGGCTTGTCAATTCTCTAGGGCTGATCTCCTAAAACACAAAATAATTCAGAAGAGCGATAGCAGAGTTTGCCGGGTAAATGCCTGAGGCAATAGCCTCGTGATTGAACATTGAGAGAAAAATGACAACGGCCATGACCAAGATCGTACCTAATAAAAATGGAAAGCTTGTGGTTTCTTCTTTATGCATGATGTTACCTCTTTGACCTCATCTCATTATGACCCCTATAATAGCAAATTGTATGCCAAAAAGCAACATCAGACCCTAACCTTTTGATATAGCTTCTATTTCTAAAAAGTGATCCGACTGGGAATCCTGAAATAGTGTTTTTTAGTGCACAGCGATTTATCGAAAGTGTTGATTTTATAACACACAGCATTTCCTTTGTCACCGACTAATTCATCCACTTCTAAATGTCCTCAAGCCCTCTTGCACCCCATCCCTTTCCATCGCCTCTTTTGTTTTACCCGCCGTCCGTTTGCGAAGTGCCGGCTTTGACATTGCCGCAAGCCGCTCACCTGTGATAGAAAAGGGTTGAACCATGGTGGGAATAATGCTCAAAATATAAATCAATGAGGGGAATGAAGTCATGCAAAGGCAAACCATGACGGAACGGGAACGCGTAGAGGCCCTATTGAGAAGAGAAAAACCGGACCGGGTGCCTATCTGGCCCTTTGCACCCTATGGATTCGCTGCTATTTATGACAATCTAACCATTGGTGACGCCTACACCAATCCAAAGGCCGCCTATGCGGCCCAGCGGAGAACCGCCAGGGATTTCGGATGGGTATTTTGTCCAACCATGGGATACGCATCTTTCGGCGCCTGGGAATTCGGGGGTGAGGTCAAGATGCCCTCAGGTGAGTTCGACCAGGCACCCGCCATTGTCCGCCATCCTGTGGCATCGGAAGAGGATGCTTGGAATCTCAAACCACCTTCAGGCCCCACCGGTTTTATGAGTACTTCTGCAGAGTTCTCCGCGTTGGCAAATGAGGAGCGTCTTGACAATGAACCCTTCAATACGCTTATTGTTGGAGGCGGGAGTTTTAGCATGGCAGTAAACCTCGCCGGGCCTGACCGGTTTCTCAGATGGATGATCAAAAAACCGAAAATTGCTCATCATTTATTGAGGCTGGTCACGGACTGGAAACTCGACGGATTGCCCGCTGCAAACGAGAAGTGGGGACTGGAGGGAGTGCTTCCTCGCGGAGGCGAGTCCATGTCTACTAACCAGATGATCTCACCCCGACACTGCAGGGAATTCGTCATCCCTTATTTCACAGAGGTCCAGGAAAAGATACTCGCCATGGGTTATAAGACAACATGGTGCCATCTCTGCGGAGACCAGAACCAGAACCTGCCCCTCTGGGCTCATGTCCCCTTTGGAGATCCGGGCATTATAAGCCTGGGGCATGAGGTCCCTCTGGAAAAAGCGAGAGAGTCTTTTCCGAAACATATTATTATGGGCAACCTAAATCCGGCCATTGTTCAGACCAGCACACCTGAAGAGGTCTATGAAGCAACCGCCCGGCTGGTCGAAGAGAGCAAAAAACTCCCCGGAGGGTATATTTTCTCTCTTGGGTGTGATGTACCCCCTTACTCAACCCCGGAAAATGTAATGGCCCTCACCAACGCTGTGAACGATCACGGCTGGTATTGACCCACCATCCGAATGTCTGCTAGGGATGGTGGGAATTAATCCCACCATGTTTCACTTCACTCGCCTTTTCAATCCCTCATCTTTGTTTCGGTTATCTATCGATCGGGAACGCCCAATAGACCCCCTACGACCCTACTTTTAACCTGCGTCCGCAATCATCCTTGTTCCACTAGACCGGAAGGTTAAACAATGTTTTCGCATTATCGAATACCATCTTTTGGATATCCTCAACAGGAGCATCGGCCGCCTTCATGTCAACAACAACCTTCGGTACCGATCGGTTACCCCCGCCTGAGTAGCCCCACTCGCTGTTAACGATAATCCGGTCCGGGCCATATTCCTTGTACATTTCCACGACGTCAGGGCCACTCAGTTTATCCAAACAACAGCTCATCCCAAGCCAGGCCCCATAATCCATGGCCTGCTGAACCGTTTCCTTGTTGATATGATCGAGAATGACCTTGTTGGGATCGATCCCTGATTTTGCCAAAATCTCGATGATCCGTTCCATCACCTTTCTCTTGTCATAGTCTTCTTTCTCGCGACCCTGATAGGGTGAATGGCGGGGTGGTGGGGAGTGAACGATAATTGGGGTGTCATGTTCTTTTGCGAAGTCGACCATCGCTTTGAAAACGACTTCCTCATGCTCCACAGTAATGGTATCCATGCCCGCCTCACCGACTCCGACAACCCGGGGGTTGTTTATGTATTCCTCCATGAGCTTGAGGCCTTCGTCCAATTGAGTCACGGGCAATCCCCACATAGGATAGGTGATCGCCAAATACAAGTTAAAGATCCCAAAATCGTGGGCGTTTTCGGTCTTTTCTGTCAGAATACGATCATAGTGGTCGCGCACCATCTCGAGCGTGGAAAAATCAGGAATCATCTGGTCGGATGGGACAATGACCGTGTCCAATTCACATAATCCGAGGATGTGGAGCCATTCGTGTGGAATGACACCAATGTGGAAATGAGTATCTATCATTCTCATAACAATCTCCTTTCTTACTTCATTTAAAGTTTAGTAAAAATTTACTGTCTCCTCTTTACGCAAAGGGAGGACTTTGGTTCTCCTTGTTTGCTTTGTGAGTTCATGCTCAAGATCACTTGAAGAGCAGATTAGGTAAATATAAGGCTATCTGAGGGAAAATGACCAAAAGTGCCACACAGATAATCATCCCTATAAAAAATGGGAATATGCCCCTAAAGATGTCCTGCATGGGTACATCCTTGGCAACACTGCCGATGGCGAAGACATTCACCCCAATGGGTGGTGTAATTTGCCCCATCTCCATCGTGAGAACGGTTACGACCCCAAACCAGATCGGATCAAAGCCCAAGGCTACTATCGCGGGAAAGATGGTGGGCAAAACGAGCAGTATCATCGGAATCACATTCAAAAGGCAACCGAGAATGATGAAGAAGATGATTACGGCACCAAATATAAAAAATCGATTAATCTGCAATCCCGTTACGAAATTAGCCAGCACAAAGGGTAATCGGGTGGCTGCGAGAAAGTAACTCAATATGCCTACGCCAATCAAAATCAAAAGAAGCTTACATGTGATATTAAGTGAATCCTGCAGCGAAGACATGATCATCTTCTTATTTACGCGTCCCCTTATTAACGCGTACACAAATGCGCCAACAGCTCCGATCGCCCCCCCCTCAACGGGACTAAAAATCCCACCAAGTATTCCCCCCAGTATTAAAACGAACAGGGACAACATACCTATGACACCCTTTAAAGAGACAATCTTCTCCTTCAAGGTCGTCGATTCCCCCCTGGGTGCCAATTCGGGGTTGATCTTAGCACGAACATAAATAATACCGATGAACAGTATCGCGAGGAGTATCCCTGGCCCTATGCCGGCAATAAAAAGTCTTCCGATGGATTCTTCGGTGACGATGGCATAGAAGATGAATCCCACACTGGGCGGAATAAGTATCCCCATAGTACCGCCTGCGGCCAGACAGCCTGTTGCCAGGCTCATGTCGTAATTGTGTTTCCTCATACCCGGGAGAGCAACAGTGCCCATGGTGACCGAGGTGGCCAGGCTGTCACCACACACAGCCGAAAAGCCTGCACATCCCGCCACAGATGACATGGCCAGTCCGCCAGGCAGGCGCCCAAGCCATTTATTTGCAGTCTCGAAAAGATCTTCACTGATCCCGGAATGGTAGGAAAACTCTCCCATGAGTACGAAGAGAGGGACCACCGTCAACATATAATTTGAGGCTGTGTCAAATGGGCCAATACCCAGCATAGCCAAAGAGGGCATTACGGCCTTGTAAGCCACAATCATACCCAACAATCCCGTCAAGGCCATGCCAAACCCGATGGGCATACCCAAAAAGAGCAACACAAAAAGGAAACACATCCCCAGAATGCCGGCAGTCGCCCCGCTCAAACCCATGGGAGCAAAACCCGAAAGCGGTGCAATCAATATAAAACATGCGGCTACCAAAGATAGGATTAACCAGGGCCATCGTTTATCTTCAAGAGAACGTTGCAGGGCCCGCAAGAAATCCAGCGCGACCACGGTAGCTAAAATAAGGACACCTATGGCACCAATGAACCAAAAAATCCAGATAGGGATTTCGAGATCATAAGTGATGACGTTGTCTTGCATTTTTTTGATGCCCTGATTGATGAGCTGCGAAGACATGAAAAAGAAAAACAAAGTGCAGATTAGATAATGAAAACAATCCAGGAGATTTTGAATCCATTTCGGGAAATTTGAAACAATAAATCCTATTCGTATGTGCCCTTCATTAAACTGGATAAATGATAGCCCTAAAAAAACGATAATAAGCAGCATGAAGCTTTCAATTTCAATACCCCCCGGCAGGGCTCCTCTAAACGCAAACCGGGCAACGACATCAAAAAAGACCGGCAAGGGCATGATTAGTAGGAATCCAAGACTGATGTAATTGGCAATTCGACTCACCGGCTTAATAAATTTTTCAAGGCCTGTCGCTGCAGTGTTCAAGCTTGTTGCCATGTTATCGAATTACCCCCATTCCCACCTCTATTTAATCGACCATTACCCCTGATATTTATTGTAATTCTTTTTGAAGACAGAG
>JAQYVK010000039.1 GCA_030145585.1 Desulfatiglandales bacterium
AGGCGTAGAGATGGTGATGCCTGGAGACAATGTCACGATGGAGGTCGTTCTGATAACGCCCATAGCGATGGAGAAGGAGTTGCGTTTTGCCATCCGAGAAGGTGGCAGGACAGTGGGTGCCGGAGTCATCAGTGAGATTATAGAATAATGAAGCCCGTGAGGAACCACGGGATTCGTCTAAAGAAAAAACCAGAATGGCTTTTTCTTTAAGTTCGCGAGAAGCTATTAGCAATTAGGGGAGATTCAGTATGCGTGATATCATAACTCTCGCATGTGAGCAGTGTAAAAACCGGAACTATTCTGGAACGAAGAATAAGAGGACAACACCCAATAAATTGGCGTTTAAAAAGTATTGTCCAACCTGTAGGACACATACGCTCCATAAAGAAACAAAATAGATCTTAGCTCATATGCAGGCCAGTAGCTCTAACGGCTAGAGCACCGGACTCCAAATCCGGGTGTTGGGGGTTCGAATCCCTCCTGGCCTGCCAGTTTATGGATCCTTTTTCAGAAAATGATTTAGGGTCAAGCCTTTGGTCAAGATCTTTTTTTAAATAAATTTAAAATGAAAAAGCACACACAAAAAAAGAAAAAAAGAGGGAGTCGAAAAAGGACCCAATCCGTACAAAATTTGAAGACGGTCACGGACTCGGGATCCAATGCTGTTAAGATGAAGGAAGATAAGAGTGAGATCACTCCGACACCTACGAAAATTGTCAAAAAGGAACCAGAAAAGAAAAAGACAGAAAAGACCTCGATCTTTAAATTCGTACACGTCGCTGGACAGTTTTTAAGAGAATCCAAGATTGAACTCAAAAAGGTGAAATGGCCGACCCGCAAAGAGTTGCTGGCATCCACCGCAATGGTTATCTTCCTTGTATTAGTGGTCGCCTTGTTCCTTGGCTTGATCGATTTCGGGCTGATCAAGATCATTAAAAACGTGCTCGGCTAGTGACCGGATGATTCCTACTTTTGATTTAACGTCTCGGGTTTTATATAACTATTTGGATTTACGATAAGTTTAATCATAATTTCTATTTGTGCGAACAGCATGGAAAGATGGAATAGTGGAACAATGGAATAATGGTCAAAACCGAAACATCTCCATATCCGGATCAAGAGTTTTGGAATAAGTTTGACGACTCCTCTAAGGATGGTTTTAGCAGATCTAAATTTTTCAATGAGGCGAAACAAAAACCCAATATTCCATCATTCCAACATTCCATTGTTCCAATTGTGAGCGAAGCGAACTTAATTCTTTTTGAAGAGCTTGAATGAACTATGACAATTGATCCTAAAAAATCCGAATCGAATTTAAAGTGGTACATTGTACACACCTATTCCGGTTTTGAACACAAAGTCAAAACCACACTGGAGGAGAGGGTCAAGACCCTGGAACAGGAAGCCTTTTTTGGGAAAATCGTTGTTCCTACAGAGCAAGTCATGGAACTAAGAAAGGGAAAGAAAAAAACCTCTTCAAGGAAGTTTTATCCCGGATACATCATGGTCCAAATGGCTGTGACGGAAGAGACTTGGCACACCGTCAGAAACACCGCTAAAGTGACCGGATTTGTAGGAGGCGGGAGCATGCCCTCGCCCATCCCCGATGAAGAGGCTGAGCGTATTCTTAAACAAATGGAAGAAGGGATCAGCAAACCCAAACCGAAATATTTCTTTGAGGAGGGGGATGAGGTCCGGGTCATTGACGGACCATTTAACAATTTTCAAGGCACCGTGGAAGAAGTTAAACCGGATAAAGAAAAGTTAAGGGTGCTGATTACGATTTTTGGGCGTCCAACACCGGTCGAATTGGAATTCCTACAGGTTAACAAGGTCTAAAAGAGGAATATAATGGCGAAAAAGATACTCGGCACGATTAAACTCCAGGTCAAAGGGGCCCAAGCAAACCCGTCCCCCCCCATAGGGCCTGCCTTAGGACAACACGGGGTGAATATTGCGGAATTTTGCAAGGCCTTTAATGCCAAAACCCAGGATCAAGCGGGAACGGTTATTCCTGTCATCATAACCATTTATACGGACAGAACGTTCTCGTTTATCACGAAGACGCCACCCGCTTCCGTTCTCCTGAAACAGGCAGCGAAAATAGCCAAAGGCTCCGGGGAGCCTAACCGTGAAAAGGTGGGAGCGGTGACGAAAAAACAGGTGGAAGAAATAGCGAAACTCAAATTTGAAGATCTAAACGCCCATAATCTGGAAGCGGCCTCAAAAATTATCGAAGGCACCGCGAGGAGTATGGGAATTACAGTGACTTGATAGGTTCTCGAGAGGACAACAGAAATGACGAAAAGAGGGAAAAATTACAAAAAAAGTGCTGAAAACATTGACAGATTGAAACGATATGGTTTTGAAGAAGCGGTTCAACTGACGCTTGATTGTTCCCATCCAAAATTTGATGAGACCATTGATGTTGCCGTTCGTCTCGGCGTGGATCCGAGGCATGCCGACCAAATGGTCCGAGGGACTGTTGTCCTTCCCCATGGGGTAGGGAAGGTGGTTCGGGTCATAGTTTTTGCCAAAGGTGAAAAGGAGAAGGAGGCAACGGACGCGGGGGCGGATTATGTAGGATCTGATGAATACATCACAAAAATTCAGGGTGGGTGGATGGAATTTGACAAGGCCATTGCCACACCTGACATGATGAGTTCGGTTAGCAAACTTGGTCGCATTTTGGGTCCGAGAGGGATGATGCCGAATGCCAAGCTGGGGACGGTGACATTCGATGTGGCCAAGGCTGTCAATGAAATTAAGGCGGGTAAGATTGATTTTCGAGTGGAGAAAGCAGGTATCGTTCATGTGCCAATGGGGAAGGTATCCTTTGGCCTCAATAATTTGGTCGAAAACATCTCAGCATTCATGGACACAATTCTAAGATTAAAACCTCCTGCGAGTAAAGGAACCTATCTGAGAAGTATAGCCATCTCAACAACCATGGGACCTTGCGTAAAGATTGATCCGGCGGATGTGAAGGGTCTAAGCACCTAGTACATGGTTTAATTAATCGACAATACATGTTGAACCGTTCGATCCAACCGATTTCCCGATTGGATTTATGAGATAGTTTTAAAAAATGAGGAAGGACCCCTGAGGGTAAGTTATTGATCCTATCAGGGGGGTAAAAAATAGCAGTCAGAGACCGTGGGTGCAAAACAGCCATAAAAGATTGGTTTTGAGAATATGGTTGTTAAGGGCTTAAATGAATCATACAGCCTACCGAGACTGAGAGAAATTCTTTTAACTCTTAGGATGACCCTTGGCTTTTGATTGCACCAAATTCTATCAAAAGAAAAGGGGGTGATGAATATTTGAATAAGCAAGAAAAAGAGAATTTTATAGAGGACATGAGAGGTCGGCTACAAAAGGCCCAGGCCACTTTTTTGGTCGATTACCAGGGGCTGGATGTGGAGGCCATGAATTCAATCAGGACGGAACTCAGGAAGTGCGACACGGAGTTCCGGGTCGTGAAAAACCGGCTTTTAAATCTGGCGAGCACTGATACCGATACAGCCTCACTGAAGGAATACTTTGTAGGTCCTTGCGCACTCGCGATTACCTATGACGATGTCGTCGCTCCGGCGAAAGCCCTCATCGAGGAAAGTAAGAAATCCAAAAACCTGGAAGTGAAGATCGGTCAGATATCCGGTAAGATCGTGGATTTGAACGGGGTAAAAAGGCTGGCCGAGTTACCGAGCCGGGAGATCCTTCTTGCTCAGGTCTTATCAACGATGCAAGCGGTTCCCTCATCATTCGTCAGGGTACTCAATGGGGTCATAGTCAAATTTATGAATGTATTAAAAGCCGTTGAGGACCAAAAAAACGAAGAGGGAAGCTAGAGAAAGAATGACAGAAGGCGGGAGCGACATCGCGAACCGAGGACTCATGGATCTTTCATTTAGGATCATGAGGATAATCGAAAATCAAAGTTACCCATAAAGCCCAAAAGAAGTCCCGAACTTTGGTCGGGATTCTTCAGTATTTAGATAAAGGAGGTCTAAGAGAGACATGGCAGAGAAAATCAGCAAGGAAGATGTGGTTGAATATATTTCCAGTATGACAGTCCTTGAACTTTCAGATTTTGTCAAGGAATTAGAAGATAAATTTGGTGTGACGGCGGCAGCTCCGGTAGCCATGGCGGCGGCAGGACCTGCTGGGCAGGTACAGGAGGAAGCTGCGGAACAAACCGAGTTTGATGTTGTTCTGACCGCAATCGGGGACAAGAAAATCCAGGTGATTAAGACCGTCCGTGCCATAACAGGTTTGGGTTTAAAGGAAGCCAAAGCGCTGGTAGATGGCGTACCGGGCAATGTGAAAGAAGGCGTCTCCCAGGAGGAGGCGGATGACATAAAAGGCCAGCTGGAAGAAGCCGGTGGAGCGGTTGAAATCAAGTAGGACCTACATTTAACCTTAACGAGGGGTACCAAATTGCGCGTCGTTCAAAACAAGGAGATCAGATGAAAACAACAGATGGTGATAGCTATCGGATAAGAAGAAGTTTTGGGAAAATTGATAAGATCATCGACATCCCCAATCTGATCGAAATTCAAAAACAATCATATGATCGTTTTTTGCAAAAAGAAGTCGCCCCTGAAGACCGTAAAGTATTCGGCCTTCAGGGTGCATTCCAAAGCATTTTTCCAATCCGAGATTTTAGTAATACGTCATCCCTGGAATTTATCAAGTACTCCTTTGAAGACACTAAATATGATGAGGATGAATGCATCAACAAGGGGATGACCTATGAAGCGCCCCTTAAGCTGACTGTTCGGTTGCTGGTATTTGACACGGACGGGGAGGACGGGACAAAGAGCATCAGGGATATCAAAGAGCAGGAAATTTATTTTTCTACGATACCCATAATGACTGAAAAGGGCACCTTTATCGTCAATGGAACCGAGAGGGTCGTTGTAAGCCAACTCCACAGGTCACCGGGTGCCTTCTTCGATCACGATAAGGGGAAGACCCACTCGAGCGGCAAGTTGCTCTACTCTGCCCGAATCATACCACTTCGGGGTTCTTGGCTAGATTTTGAGTTTGATCCGAAAGATCTTCTCTATGCTCGTATCGACAGACGGAGAAAGTTCCCTGTAACAACCTTTTTAAAAGCCCTCGGCTATTCACCCAAGGAAATTCTGTCTGAATTCTATGAGACGGAAAAGATTGAGCTTCAGAAAAAGAAGGTCCTTCGCCCGGCAAAGTTAGAGAACTTGTATCATCAAAAGTTAACGAAAGACATCACTGCCCCCAAGACAAAAAAGACCTTGGCCAAAGTTGGAGATAAATACACAAAAAGGCTTCACAAGATCCTTGTGTCTGCAGGCATAACCCACATTCCTATTGAATTAGAGGACATTGACGGCAGGGTCAGCGCCGATGATTTGGTAGATCCTGAAACCGGAGAAGTGCTGGTCCACGGAAATCAACCCCTTACCCAGGAGAACCTCCAGATCATACAGGAGAAAGGGATTACAGAAATAGAATGTCTTGTGTTGGAAGCTCCCGGTGTAAGCACTGCGATCAGGGATACAATGGTGTTGGATAAAATTGAACAGAGCGGGGAGGCGGTCCTTGAAATCTACAGGAAAATGAGGCCGAGTAGTCCTCCAACCCAGGAGGTGGCGGATAAATTCTTTAAAGGACTTTTTTTCAATCTTTCAACGTATGATCTATCTCCCGTAGGAAGATTGAAACTTAATTATCGACTCAAATTGGTTGAGTCTCTCGATAATCGCACCCTGAGAAAGGAAGATATCCTTGCCACGGTCAAAGAGTTGATACGACTCAAAAGTTCAGAGGCTATGGTTGATGATATCGATAATCTGGGGAATCGCAGGGTGAGGGCTGTGGGTGAACTTCTTGAAAATCAATACCGAATTGGCCTCGTGAGGATGGAGAGGGCGATCAAGGAAAGGATGAGTCTTCAGGAAATTGAAACATTGATGCCCAATGATTTAATCAACTCAAAACCAGTTTCAGCCGTCGTAAAAGAATTTTTCGGCACCAGCCAACTATCTCAGTTCATGGACCAGACCAATCCCTTATCAGAAATAACCCATAAACGGAGATTGAGTGCGCTGGGACCAGGGGGATTAACCAGAGAAAGGGCCGGGTTTGAAGTCCGGGATGTTCACCCAACCCATTATGGGCGGATCTGCCCCATTGAGACTCCGGAAGGGCCCAATATCGGGCTCATCGTTTCCCTGAGTACCTATGCGAGGGTCAATGACTTTGGTTTTATTGAAACCCCCTATCGGTCCGCCGATAAAGGCAAGCTCACCAAAAAGATAGAGTATCTCTCTGCCCTCGATGAAGAGGATTATCCTATCGCCCAGGCGAATGCTTTGGTTGATAGTAACGGTTCCTTTCTAATGGATGAGGCGGCTGTACGCATTGATGGTGAGGCGAGCAAATCCCCGGTTCAAGATATTAAATATATGGATGTATCTCCCAATCAGTTGGTCAGTGTCTCAGCTTCCCTTATACCCTTTCTGGAGCACGATGATGCCAACAGAGCCTTAATGGGTTCCAACATGCAACGCCAGGCCGTTCCACTTTTAAAGGCCAAAGCTCCTTTGATCGGCACCGGGATTGAGGGTGTGGTCGCGCAAGATTCAGGCGTTTCCGTCATTGCACGAAAAGACGGTGTTGTCGAAAATGTGGATGCCTCAAGGATCGTCATTAGGTCAACCGGGCAAGAGGATGGTGAAGATGAGGTCGAGATTTACAAAATCATCAAATATAAAAAGTCCAATCAAAACACTTGTTACAACCAGAAGCCAATCGTAAAGAAAGGGGATACCATTAATAAAGGACAAATAATCGCCGATGGCCCCGCAACGGAACTTGGTGAACTGGCTCTCGGTCAAAATGTCCTGGTCGCTTTTATGTCATGGGGGGGATATAATTTTGAGGACTCCATCATCATCAGTGAACGCATTGTGAAAGAGGATATCTACACTTCTATCCACATTGAGGAATTTGAAGTCGTCTCTCGGGACACAAAGCTAGGAAAAGAGGAGATCACCAGAGATATTCCAAATGTGGGAGAGGAAGCCCTGAGGTACCTGGATGACAGTGGTATTATTAAAGTGGGTGCTGAAGTCAGCGCAGGTGATATCCTGGTGGGGAAGATAACGCCCAAAGGGGAGACCCAGTTGTCTCCAGAGGAGAAGTTGCTACGGGCCATATTTGGGGACAAAGCTGGGGATGTCAAGGATACCTCTCTTAGGGTTCCCCCAGGCGTGGATGGCATCGTTATCGATACAAAGATTTTTGCCAGAAGAGGGGTAGAGAAGGATTCCAGAAGCCTGGTTATCGAGGCGGAAGCGAAGGCTAAACTGGAAAAGGACAGAGAAGATGAGATCGACATCATTCAAAGGAGCGCAAAGGGGAAGTTAAAGGGTATTGTAGTCGGGAAGAAGTTGAAAAGGACTCTTCGTGATCAAAATACAGGGAAAATAATTTGCAATACAACAACAAAAATCAGCGAGGAGGATGTCGACCAAGTTCCTTTGGAAATTTGGGCTAATGCCGATCTTAAGGCATCCATGGACTTGATCGAGAAGATGGAAGCCATAGTGGAAAGATGTTCTCAAAGGATCCAAACAATCAAAGACCATTTTGATGAGAAGATAGAAAGATTGGGAATGGGAGATGAATTGGCACCAGGTGTCATTAAGATGGTCAAGGTCTATGTGGCCGTAAAACGGAAACTATCCGTTGGTGACAAAATGGCGGGTCGTCATGGGAACAAAGGGGTTCTTTCAAGAATTCTCCCCATGGAGGATATGCCCTATTTTGCTGATGGGACCCCTGTAGATATCATCTTAAATCCGTTAGGGGTTCCCTCAAGAATGAATGTGGGACAAGTGCTGGAGGCGCATTTAGGGTGGGCATCCCGGGGATTAGGCAAACAACTGGGAGATCTTGTCGATGGCATAAAGGACACCCGCTTGTTAAAGAAGAAAATGAAGGAAACTTTTTCAGATGATCAATATAATCAATTATTCAAGTCGGTGCCTGACAAGGACCTCATCGAAAAAGCCAAATCATTAGAAAATGGCGTGCATATGGCTTCCCCTGTCTTTGATGGGGCTAAAGAAGAAGAAATTAAGGATTGCCTGAAGCAAGCTGGATTACCTATCAGTGGTCAATCTACACTCTATGACGGCAGATCAGGAGAGCCCTTTGATCACGAGATTACGGTCGGTGTCATGTACATTATGAAACTGCATCACTTGGTCGATGATAAACTACATGCACGCTCCATTGGGCCTTATTCATTGGTTACCCAGCAACCTCTGGGAGGTAAGGCGCAGTTTGGTGGCCAGAGACTGGGGGAGATGGAAGTTTGGGCCATGGAAGCCTATGGGGCCGCTTACGCCCTTCAAGAATTTTTAACGGTCAAATCGGATGATGTGGCCGGCAGAACGCGCATGTATGAAAGGATTGTCAAGGGGAACAATATCCTTGAGGCAGGGCTCCCGGAGTCCTTCAAAGTCCTCATTAAAGAACTGCTAAGCCTCGGTCTCGAGGTACAGCTTTTCGAGGACAGCGAGGCGTGAGCCGGGTTATAGTTTTCGCGCCCTAACCATTAACCAGTCAAAGACTAAACCATGGGAAAAAGGAGAGGACATTGGAAGAATTATATAATTTTTTTACAAAACCAAAAGATCCATCCAGTTATAATGCTGTAAAAATTTCCCTGTCGTCACCAGAAAAAATCAGAGACAGGTCTTACGGTGAGGTTAAGAAACCGGAGACAATTAATTACCGAACTTTTAAACCGGAAAGAGACGGACTATTCTGTTCAAAAATATTCGGCCCGATCAAAGACTATGAGTGTAACTGCGGGAAGTACAAACGAATGAAACATCGGGGCATCGTGTGCGAGAAATGCGGCGTCGAAGTCATCCAGTCAAAAGTTCGGCGAGAACGCATGGGACATATCGAGCTGGCATCCCCGGTCGCGCATATTTGGTTCTTAAAGTGCCTACCCTCAAAAATCGGAAATCTCGTTGATTTGACATTGAAGGATTTGGAAAGGGTCCTCTATTTTGAGAATTACATCATCACAGATGCAAAGGATACCCCTTTGGTCAGGGGCACTCTGCTTACGGATGAGCAATTGTTTCATGCCAGGGAAGAGTATGGCGATAAATTTGAGGTAGGTATTGGTGCAGAGGCTATTCAGGGCATGTTGCGTGAGCTGGACCTTGAACAACTCTCCGGTTCCTTGCGAGTTGACATGCTGGAAACCAGATCTGAAGCCAAAAGGAAAAAGCTGGCAAAAAGGCTGAAAGTTATCGATGCCTTCAATACCTCCAAAAATAAGCCTGAATGGACCATTCTGAATGTGATTCCAGTGCTACCCCCCGACCTCAGACCTCTTGTCCCCCTTGATGGCGGGAGGTTTGCTACTTCAGATCTGAATGATCTTTATAGAAGGGTCATCAATCGAAATAACAGATTAAAAAGACTTCTTGAACTCAACGCTCCCGATATCATCGTGAGGAATGAAAAAAGAATGCTCCAGGAGGCCGTGGATGTCCTGTTTGATAATGGGCGACGCGGGAAAGTGGTTACTGGCGCCAACAAGAGGCCCTTCAAATCATTGAGTGACATGCTAAAGGGAAAGCAAGGTAGATTTCGTCAGAATCTATTGGGAAAACGGGTTGACTATTCAGGCAGATCAGTGATCGTGGTAGGTCCCGATCTAAGGCTGCATCAATGTGGTCTTCCCAAAAAAATGGCCTTAGAGCTGTTCAAGCCCTTTGTTTACAATAAGCTGGATGAAAAAGGGTTGGCAACAACCATTAAATCGGCAAAAAAGATGGTGGAAAGGGAGACTCCGGAGGTTTGGGATGCCCTTGACGAAGTGGTGAGGGAATATTGTATTTTACTGAACAGGGCCCCTACATTGCATCGACTGGGCATTCAAGCATTTGAACCCATTTTAATCGAAGGGAAGGCCATCCAGCTTCACCCGCTGGTTTGTACCTCTTTTAATGCCGATTTTGATGGCGATCAGATGGCCGTCCATGTGCCCCTTTCTATTGAAGCTCAGATCGAGGCCAGGGTATTGATGATGTCCACGAATAACATTCTTTCGCCTGCCAATGGTGATCCAATCATTGTCCCCAGCCAAGATATTGTCCTGGGCATTTATTATCTGACACGAGAACGCCGTTTCTGTAAGGGTGAGGGCAAAGTTTTTGCCAACCGGGGAGAAGTTAGAATCGCATATGATGCCGGTGAGTTAGATTTACACGCTGCCATCAAGGTCAGGATAAACGAGAAACTGGAGGAGACGACCACAGGCCGCATTCTTCTCTTCGAAATATTACCTGAAAACCTTCCTTTCTCTCTGATCAACAGGGTGATGACGAAAAAGGCATTGCGGTCTCTCGTGAATGAGTCATACAGGACGGAAGGCATCAAATCGACGGTCATTTTATCGGACAGGCTGAAGGATATCGGATATAAGTACGCAACCAGTTCCGGTATCTCCATCTCTATTGGAGATATGATAATCCCCTCTCAAAAAGGGGCGATCATAGAGAAAGCTGAACAGGACGTCAAAAAGATCGATGACCAATACAAGAGCGGTTTGATAACTGATGGCGAAAAATATAACAAGGTCATTGATATATGGGCCCAATCGACTGAAAATATTGCGTCTGAGATGATGAGCGAAATGGCTGTTGAAGAGATAGAGGATCCGAAGGGTGACATGGAAAAGGCAACGAGCTTCAATGCCATTTTTATGATGTCTGATTCCGGGTCACGGGGGAGTAAGGATCAGATGCGGCAGTTGGCCGGAATGAGAGGTTTGATGGCCAAACCATCCGGCGAGATCATCGAAACGCCTATCACGTCTAATTTCCGTGAGGGCCTTACGGTTTTACAATATTTCATTTCAACCCACGGGGCCAGGAAAGGTTTGGCCGATACAGCGCTGAAGACCGCCAATTCCGGATATCTCACCCGGAGACTCGTTGATGTGGCCCAGGACACGGTTATCACAGAGGATGATTGCGGGACTGTGGATGGTATCTGGGCCACATCTCTCATGGAAGGTGGCGAAATCATCCAGAGGGTTGGGGCCAGGGTCCTGGGGAGGGTTTCCCTGGAGGATGTTTATGATCCGGTTACAGGTGATCTTGTGATCTCGGCAAATGAGGGTATAGATGAAGAAAAGGTGGCCAAAATAGAGGATGCGGGTTTAGAAAAAGTCAAGATCCGATCCGTCTTGACCTGTCAGACAAAACGAGGCGTCTGCAAAAAGTGTTATGGTCGAGACTTGGCTCATGGTCATGAGGTCAATCTTGGTGAGGCCATTGGCATTATTGCCGCCCAATCAATTGGTGAACCCGGGACTCAGTTAACCATGAGGACCTTTCATATCGGTGGGACCGCAAGCAAGAGGGTTGAACAGACCGCCATGCAGGCGAGAAATGCGGGGAAGGTAAGTTTTCAGAACCTCAAGACAGTCAAGAATGCGGAGGGCAGCCTAGTGGTCATGAACCGCAACGGTGAAATTACCATTCTTGGTAAAGGAGAGAAAGAAATCGAGCGATACCCGATCATTTATGGCGCGATACTTAAGGTTCGAAACGGTCAGAGCATCAAGCCGAGTCACATTCTCGCTGAATGGGATCCCTTTAATATCCCTATTCTCACTGAAGTGCCCGGGGGGATTAAATTCGGAGATATCATTGATGGGGTTACCATGCAGGAAAAGATGGACAAGGTTACCGGGAAAATCAGCCGTGTTATCGTGGAATCACGCGATATAGAAGCGAGACCGAGAATTTCGATAAAAGACAGCAAGGGCCAAACAGCCAAGATTCCGGGATCCGCGAAGGGAAGAGCACGGTATTATTTACCCATCGGCGCTATCATTATGGTGAGTGAAGGGGACGAAATTGACTCTGGGACCGTGCTGGCAAAAATCCCCAGGGAAACCACGAAAACCAAGGATATTACCGGTGGATTGCCGAGGGTCGCTGAGTTATTTGAAGTCAGGAAACCAAAAGAGAATGCCATTCTCAGCGAAATTGACGGGACAGTCTCTTTCGGTCAATACACGAAAGGGAGGAGAAAGGTCACCATTACACCTGAGATCGGTGATTCCGTTGATTATTTTATATCAAAGGGTAAACACGTGAGCGTCCTGGAAGGGGATTATATCAGGGCTGGAGAGCCGCTCATGGATGGGTCGGCGAACCCTCATGACATTTTAAGGATTAGGGGTGTCAAAGAGTTGGCCAAGTACCTGGTTGATGAGGTTCAGGAGGTCTATAGACTTCAGGGGGTCAGCATCAACGACAAACATATCGAAGTCATCGTAAAACAGATGTTGAGGCAAGTGACCGTTAAAGATATTGGCGATTCCAATTTCTTATTGGGTGAGAGCGTGGAAAAATGGAAGTTTGAAGAAACAAATCAACAAATTGTGGAACAGGGCGGAAAACCGGCCACCGCAGAACCCCTTTTATTGGGAATTACGAAGGCCTCATTGAGTACTGAGAGTTTTATCTCGGCCGCATCCTTTCAGGAGACGACCAAAGTCTTATCCGATGCGAGCGTAGCAGGCAAAATTGACCATCTGAAAGGTTTGAAGGAAAATGTGATTATGGGACGATTGGTCCCGGCCGGTACCGGACTCAACACGTACAGGAACCTCGAAATTGAGATGGGAAATTGATCCTTTTAAAAAAAAAAGACTTAAAATGTCCTTCTCTTTGAGGGGGAATGAATAATTTTGAATTATTTAGTGAAAATAACTTGACAAAAAGGACAGAAAAAAATACAAAGAGAAATTTTGGTGTTTCAAACTTTTGAGATCAACTTCTAAGTTTTGAATAGGAAAAGGGGGGCAGGAGAACCACCCATGCCAACAATAAACCAACTCGTGAGAAAAGGTCGGCGAAAATCGAGGAAAAAAGTGAAAACGCCTGCGCTTCAAAGCTGTCCGCAGAGGCGAGGTGTGTGTGTAAGGGTCTACACTTCTACGCCCAAAAAACCCAATTCGGCCCTGAGAAAAGTAGCCAGAGTTAGGTTGACAAACGGTATCGAGGTGACGTCTTATATCCCCGGGGTAGGCCACAATCTACAGGAGCACTCGGTTGTGCTCATCCGAGGAGGCCGCGTCAAGGATTTACCCGGTGTACGATACCATATCATAAGGGGTACGATGGATACGGCAGGTGTGGACGATCGACGGCAAGGCCGTTCAAAATATGGGGCCAAAAGGCCTAAGGGTATTTAAAGGAGATCTTCGCTCATGCCCAGGAAAAGAGTCGTTGTAAAAAGAGAAATTATCCCAGATCCAAAATACAAGGGCCCATTGATCGCAAAGTTTATCAATTGCCTGATGCAGAAAGGAAAAAAAAGCCTGGCCCAATCGATCCTGTATGAGGCATTCCACATTATTGAAACGAAGGCAAAGGAGGACCCGATGTCCCTCTTTCAGAAGGCAGTGAATAATGTGAAACCTGTTGTAGAGGTCAAATCAAGACGGGTCGGTGGCTCGACATACCAGGTCCCGACCGAGGTAAGATTATCCAGGAGTCAGGCCCTCAGCATCCGATGGATTATATCTTTTGCCGGGGGGAGGGGAGAAAAGAGTATGGCGGCTAAATTGGCAGGCGAATTGATGGATGCTTCCAATGGGAGAGGGGCCGCTGTTAAAAAAAGAGAAGATACCCACAGGATGGCGGAAGCGAACAAGGCCTTCGCCCATTACCGTTGGTAAAAAATATATAGAATACAGATTTTGGAAATCCATAAGGACTTTGAAATACTTAAGAAACAAGTAAGATGCTAATTCAGGCTGTCCCGCTGATAGAGACTATCAGCATGAAAGTCTCTTTCAGCCGGACAGCAACGAGCCACAAGGAGGTAAGCGATGTCGAAGAAGAAATTTGAAAGGACGAAGCTGCACGTGAACGTAGGCACGATAGGGCATATTGATCACGGCAAGACGACATTGACGGCGGCGATCACGAAGCATTTAGAGAAGAAGGGCATGGCGGACTTTGTTCCTTTTGATGAGATAGACAAGGCGCCTGAGGAGAAGGCGAGGGGAATAACGATCGCGACGGCGCACGTGGAGTATGAGACGGAGAATCGTCATTATGCGCATGTGGACTGTCCTGGTCATGCGGACTACATCAAGAACATGATAACGGGAGCGGCGCAGATGGACGGTGCGATCTTGGTTGTTGGCGCTGATGATGGTCCGATGCCCCAGACCCGTGAGCACATCTTATTGGCCCGCCAGGTGGGGGTGCCGAGTATTGTGGTATTTTTAAACAAGTGTGACATGGTGGATGATGAAGAATTGATAGAGTTGGTGGAGTTGGAGATGAGGGAGTTGTTGACGAAGTATGAATTTCCTGGGGATGACATTCCAATAATCCGGGGCAGCGCCCTGAAGGCATTGGAGAGTGAGGATGCCGACGGAGAGGAAGTGAAGCCGATCTTTGAGTTAATGGAGGCGATAGACGCGTATATTCCTGATCCTGTACGAGACACGGACAAGCCGTTTTTGCTGCCGATAGAGGATGTATTCAGTATATCAGGTCGAGGGACGGTTGTGACGGGCCGAGTTGATCGAGGCGTGATCAAGGTTGGAGAGGATGTAGAGATCGTAGGGATAAAGGAGACGATCAAGACGGTCTGTACGGGAGTTGAGATGTTCCGTAAGATTCTGGACCAGGGTCAGGCGGGCGACAACATTGGCGTGTTATTGCGAGGGACGAAGCGAGAAGACGTTGAGCGCGGTCAGGTGGTGGCGGTGCCTGGGACGATAACGCCGCACACGAAATTCAAGGCGGAGGCATACATATTGACGAAGGAGGAAGGTGGCCGTCACACGCCATTTTTTAATGGATACCGGCCGCAGTTTTATTTTAGGACGACGGACGTGACGGGCGTGGTGACGTTACCGGAAGGCGTAGAGATGGTGATGCCTGGAGACAATGTCACGATGGAGGTCGTTCTGATAACGCCCATAGCGATGGAGAAGGAGTTGCGTTTTGCCATCCGAGAAGGTGGCAGGACAGTGGGTGCCGGAGTCATCAGTGAGATTAT